>CALAKR010000205.1 GCA_937923225.1 uncultured Aquabacterium sp.
ACCTGGGCTGGGCCTCGGCCCCGATCTTCCTGATCGGGGTGACGGGCTGGGCCGGCGGCCAATGGCGCACGGCCTACCTGGCCGCCGCGCTGGTGTCGCTGACGGTGCTGGTGCTGCTGGTGCTCAACCGCGATGCCATCGATGACCGGCAAGGCCATTGGGACAGCGCGGCCAAACCCGGCGCGCAGGCCCACGCGGGCGCCGATGAGCACCCCATGGCCTTCCTGAAGCTGCCCTCGGTGTGGCTGTGCTTCTCATTCTTCTTCTGGACCACGGCCGCACTGAGCGCCATCCAGAGCTTCGCCAGCCCCGCGCTGATGCGCATGTACGGCCTGCCCGAATCGGTCACGGCCTTCGTGGTGACGGGCTACATGCTGTGCGGTGCGGCAGGCATGGTGATCGGCGGCTTCCTGGTGGCACGTGTGGCTCGGCTGGAGCGCACCATCGCGATCGCCATGGCCCTGGCGGCCGGGCTGCTCCTGCTCACGGCCACGGGCTGGCTACCTGGCTATATCGCCGCCGGCGCCGCCGCGCTGGCTGGTTTCGGCACGGGCCTGGCCGGGCCTTCGCGCGACATGCTGATCAAGCGCGCCGCCCCCCCAGGCGCGACCGGCCGGGTCTACGGCACGGTGTACTCCGGGCTGGACGTGGGCTTTGCCGTGGCGGCGCCGGTGTTCGGCTTCATGCTGGACCACGGGCAGGCCAGTGGCGTGTTCTATGGCGCCTCGCTGGTGCTGGTGCTGGGCATCGCCTCTGCGGCCCTGGTGGGCTTGCGGCTCAACAAGCGCTAAGGCGCGCACCCACGCTGTAGGCCGCAACCTACAGCACTTTCGGCGCACGCTGCCGTGGCGATCAAGGGCTGTCCGACGTTGAAACCGATGCGCGCTTCCTAAACTGCCATGACCCTTCGGCCATGTCGCAGGGCCACTCAGAAGGAGCATCGGCATGTCCCACCCTATCCCTGCAGCACCGACCCCTCATCGCGGCGCGAGCCTGCGCGCCATCGGCCTGATGGCCGCCGTGTTGAGTGCCGCGACAGCCTTTGCGGTCGAGTCCTTCGCGGGCGACACCGCCGCATCGACCTATGAGCGTGAGCGCGCTGCCTGCCTGGATGGCAGCTCACAGCAAGACCGCGCCACATGCCTGAAGGAAGCCGGCGCAGCCAGGGACGAGGCACGGCGTGGCCATCTGAGCACCAGTGCCAAGTCGGGTGACACGCAGATCAACGCCACCGCACGCTGCAACGCCCTGCCCGCCAAGGACAGGGACGACTGCATCGCCCGTATCCACGGCGCCGGGACAACGAGCGGCAGCGTGAAGGAAGGCGGGATCTACCGCGAACTGGTCACGACAACGCCGGCACCTGCGCCCTCGCCCTCCAGCACCTCCAAGCCTTGAAGGGCCCCACCCGGTCTGCTGCGCCGGGGCCAGGCCCCTTGATGAATACCGCCCTGCGGTAGAAGCCTTGTTGCGCGTACCGCCCTGCGGAAACACCTCCCGCCAGCCCGGCAGATTGACCTAGGATGGCTTCGCACGCTTCGCGCCACGCAGGTGGCGGAGGCGTGTCCCGCTGAGCAAACCGAAGCGCCCAGCGCTCCACCCCAAGCCAACGCAAAAAGGCCATCACCATGAGAGAAGCCGTCATCGTTTCGACCGCCCGTTCGCCCATCGGCCGGGCCTTCAAGGGCGCCTTGAACAACATCAAGTCCCCCACGCTCATGGCGCACGCGCTGTCGCACGCCGCCTCGCGCGCCGGCCTGGAGGGCGGTGAGATCGACGATGTGGTGGTGGGCGCCGTGCTCACCGCCGGTACCGCTGGCGGCAACCTGGCGCGCACCGCCTTGCTGGCAGCGGGCTTTCCGGTCGAGGTGTCCGGCCAGACCATGGACCGCCAGTGCGCCTCGGGCCTGATGGCGATTGCCACGGCCGCCAAGCAGATCATTGTCGATGGCATGGACATCACGGTGGCCGGCGGCCAGGACAACATCAGCGGCCTGCAGCAGCGCTACTTCGAGTGGGTGGGGCGCGAGCGGGATCCCAACGTGATCGCCCACGCCAGCGAGGCCTACATGCCCATGCTGCAGACGGCGGAGTTCGTCGCCAAGAAGTACGGCATATCGCGCGAGGCACAAGATCGCTACTCGCTCGAATCGCAAAAGCGCACGGCCGCTGCCCAGCAGGCCGGCCTGTTCAAGGACGAGATCGTGCCCATCCAGGCCCAGATGGCCGTGCGTGCCAAGGGCTCGGACGAGGTCACCTTTCAAGATGTGCTGCTGTCGCAGGACGAAGGCAACCGCCCCGACACCACGTATGAAGGCCTGGCCGGCCTCAAGCCCGTGATCGATGGCGGCGTGATCACGGCCGGCAACGCCAGCCAGCTGTCCGACGGCGCCAGCGCCAGCGTGCTGATGGAGCGTGCCACGGCCGAGAAGCGCGGCCTGCAGGTGCTGGGCATCTACAAGGGCATGAGCGTGGCCGGGTGCGCGCCGGAAGAAATGGGCATCGGCCCCGTGTACGCCATCCCCAAGCTGCTCAAGCAGCATGGCCTGAAGGTCGAGGACATCGACCTGTGGGAACTCAACGAAGCCTTCGCCGTGCAGACCCTGTATTGCCGCGACACCCTGGGCATCGACCCGGCCAAGTACAACGTCAATGGCGGTGCCATCAGCATCGGCCACCCCTATGGCATGAGCGGCGCGCGCATGGTGGGCCATGCCCTGCTGGAAGGGCGTCGCCGCAAGGCCAAGCATGTGGTGGTCAGCATGTGCATCGGTGGCGGCATGGGCGCGGCGGCTTTGTTCGAAGTCGCCTGATCCGACCCGGCCCCACAACACCACCACACAGAAAGGACCCCACCATGGTCGGCATCGTTGCCACGCTCAAAGTCAAGGACGGCCAGCAGGCCGCGTTCGAAGACATCGCCAACCAGCTCGTGGCCGCCTCGCGGGCAGAGCCCGGCTGCCTGGAGTACACGCTCTGGCGCACGGCGGACAGCACGGTGTACGTGTTCGTCGAACGCTACCAGTCGCCCGAGGCCATCGAAGCGCACAAGAAATCGGACCACTTCCGCCAGCTGGGGCGCCAGATGGCCCCTTTCCTGGAGGCCGCGCCCGAGCTGAAGATGCTGGTCAGCCCGACGAGCTGATCGCTCACAGCCCCCAAAGCAAAAAGGGCGCTCGTGGCGCCCTTTCGCTTGTCATGCCTGCCCTCGGTGCTTCACAGAGCCAGGCTGATCCATTGGCCCAGCTCAGCCCCGGGCCGCCCCCTGGGCATGTGCCGGCGATGCAGGCAGTAGCCCTTCGATGGCATCGGCCGGCGAAGGCTCGACCTGGGCCAGCGGGGCCACCCTGCCATCGAGCACTTCGTTCAGGCGCTCGGTGTCGAGCTGCTTGCACCACTTGGCCACCACCAGCGTGGCGACACCGTTGCCCACCAGGTTGGTCAGGGCGCGGGCTTCGCTCATGAAGCGGTCGATGCCCAGGATCAGCGCCAGGCCGGCCACCGGCACACCGCCCACCGCGCTCAGCGTGGCGGCCAGCACGATGAAGCCCGAGCCCGTGACACCGGCGGCGCCCTTGCTGGTCACCAGCAGCACGGCCAGCAGGGTCAGCTGCTGCATGATGGTCATCGGCGTGTCCGTGGCCTGGGCAATGAACACGGCGGCCATCGTCAGGTAGATCGAGGTGCCATCGAGGTTGAAGGAGTAACCCGTGGGGATCACCAGGCCCACCACCGACTTGTGCGCGCCAGCATGCTCCAGCTTGGCCATCATGCGGGGCAGCACGCTTTCGCTCGACGAGGTGCCCAGCACGATCAGCAGCTCATCCTTGATGTAGCGGATGAAGCGCGTCACGGTGAAGCCGTGGGCACGGGCGATCACGCCCAGCACGCCCAGCACGAAGATCAGGCAGGTCAGGTAGAAGGTGGCCATCAGCTGGGCCAGTTGCTGCAGCGTCTCCACGCCGTACTTGCCGATGGTGAAGGCCATGGCGCCGAAGGCGCCGATGGGGGCAACCTTCATCACGATGCCGACGATGGCGAACAGCACGTGCGAGAACTTGTCGATGAAGGTGAACACGATGCTCTGGCGGCCGCCGAATCGCTGCAGCGCGAAGCCGAACAGGATCGAGAACAGCAGCACCTGCAGGATGTCGCCCTTGGCGAACGCATCGACCACGCTGGTGGGGATGATGTTCATCAGGAACTCGGTCGTGGTCGCCATCTTGTGCGGGCCCACGTAGGCGGCGATGCTCTTGGTGTCCAGCGAGTGCGGATCGATGTGCATGCCTTCGCCCGGCTTGATCACGTTGACCACGATCAGGCCGATGATCAGCGCCAGCGTGCTGACGATCTCGAAGTACAGCAGCGCCAGGCCACCGGTCTTGCCCACCTTCTTCATGTCGTCCATGCCGGCGATGCCGACCACGACGGTGCAGAAGATGATCGGCGCGATCAGCATCTTGATCAGGCGGATGAAGCCGTCACCCAGCGGTTTCATGGCCTCGCCGGTCTGCGGGGCGAAATGGCCCAGCAGCACGCCGATGGCGATGGCCGTCAGCACCTGCACGTACAGGGACTTGTACCAGGCAGGCTTGGTTTGAATGGCAGCGGAATTGGGTAGGGTCTGGGTCGTCATGGGCTCACCTCGCAACGGCCGCAAGGATGCCGAAAACAGCCCACAGGCGGGATTGTGGACTTCCACACAAGACCCGCCCCTGGGCCCGACTCAGGTCCAGAACATGGTAAAAACCCTAGGTTTGCCCGCCCCCATGCCCCATGCTGGGGCACACGCTGGCCATCAGGTTCAGCATATGTTCAGCGTAGATCGGCGGTCAAGGTGCCGTAGGCCAGGCAATCGGCCTCATGACCCGGTTCGCGCCATGGTTCTGCCAGCGCCTGCTGCTGCCACTGCTGCAGCGACGCGCATTGCAGCAGGTGCTGCACATAGGCCTGGGCTGGCTCGCTCAGCGGCAGGCCGTAGGTCTGCACACGGAAGGCCACCGGCGCGAAGAAGGCATCCACCGCGGTGAAGGCCTCGCCCGCCAGGAATGGCCCGCCGAACTTCTCCAGGCCATCGCGCCAGAGCTCGTCCAAGCGGGTCAGATCGGTCTTGAGCGCAGGCCCGATCTCATGCAGGTGCACACGGATGCCGCAACTCATCGAGCACTGCGTGCGCAGCGTGCCAAAACCCGAATGCATCTCGGCCGCCGCGGAGCGCGCCCAGGCCCGCGCGGCCGATTGCGCCGGCCACACGCCGGGGTGGCGCTCGGCCAGGAATTCGACGATGGACAGGGAATCCCACACCGTCAGGCCATCATCGACCAGGCAGGGCACCTTGCCATTGGGCGCGAAGCGGCGAAACTCCTCCCAGTTGGCGCCGGCCCCGAAAGGTACCAGCACCTCCTTGAAGGCGATGCCCAGCTCGGTCATCAAGGCCCAGGGCCGCAGCGACCACGACGAGTAGTTCTTGTTGGCAATGTAGAGCGTGTACATGGGGATCGATCCTGTGTTTGGCGTGATGATCTGGGCGCATGATGCGGGCGATGACGCGCCTGCCATGTGCGCCCCATTGTCACACCGAGCCCCGCCCTTGAAAGGAACCCCCATGAGCCGCCTGGCCATCGTGGCCGCCATGCCTGAAGAACTGCAGACCGTGCTCGACGCCATCCCTGACGAAGCGCCACGGCAGTTGGCCGGCCGCACCTTCTGGGCTGCCCATTGGGAAGGGCATGAGGTCGTGGCCGTGCTGTCCGGCATCGGCAAGGTGGCCGCGGCCACCACCACGGCCACGCTGCTCAGCCACTTCGAAGTGGATGCCGTGCTGTTCACCGGCGTGGCCGGCGGCCTGGGCGCAGGCGTGCAGGTGGGCGATGTGGTCGTGGCCACCGAACTGCTGCAGCATGACCTGGATGCCTCGCCCCTGTTCCCTCGCTTCGAGATCCCAGGCCGGGGTGTGGCACGGCTGCCGACGCACTCGGCGCTGAGCGACGCGGTGACCGCAGCGGCCACGCAGGTACTGGCATCGCGACAGAAAGCCCGTGTCCACCAGGGCCTGATCGTCAGCGGCGACCGCTTCGTGTCCAGCGCCAGCGAAAGCTCCGCCCTGCGCCAGGCCCTGCCCGATGCCCTGGCCGTGGAGATGGAAGGTGCCGCACTGGCCCAGGTCTGCCATGATTTCGGCGTGCCCTTCGCGGTGGTGCGCACCATCTCTGATCGCGCCGACGACACGGCGCATGTGGATTTCGGCCGCTTCATCGACGAGGTGGCACGCCATGTGGCCCTGGACATCGTGCGCGGCACGCTGCGCCACTGGCCCTGAGCGCCACCACCGTTTCAAGCACACCGATTCAACCCACAACCAGGAGCCCGTGATGACCACCCACACCATCCTGCAACCCATGGCCGTGCTGGCGCTGTGGACCCTGCTCGTGCTCTTGCTGGTGCCCATCGCGCGGTTCAAGGCCGGCGCCCGCGGCGAGGTCGATTTCGACGACTTCAAGTACGGCGAATCTCCGCGCGTGCCCACCGCCACACGGGTGCCCAACCGGGTCTTCATGAACCTGCTGGAGGTGCCGGTGCTTTTCTACCTGGCCTGCCTGGTGGCGGTGATCACGCAGCACGTCACGCCCACCCTGCTGATGCTGGCCTGGGCCTATGTGGCGCTTCGCGTGCTGCACTCGGTGATCTACCTGGGCTACAACCACGTGCCGCACCGGCTCACGGTGTTCGCCCTGAGCAATGTGGTGGCCGCAGTGATGTGGTGTCTGCTGTTGGGCCGGCTCTGGGCACTCTGAGCCAGCGCGGATTCAAAAAAGCGAGTGCAACCTCATCGCGCAGCGGGGGCCTCCAACCTCTGCCGCAGCGCCTCCAGCACCGGCGCGATGCGCGAGCCCACGCTGATCTGCGGGTTCGAGTAGCCATCGTCCTTGCCCGCCTCCTGCTCACGCTGCAGGATCAACCCGCGCGCCTTGGCATGCGCCTCGGTGAACGATCGGGTCTGCGTGCGTAACAGCTCGTCGTACATGGCGCGGCCAAAAAAGGTCAAGGGTGAGCGGCGGCCACAGCCGTAGGAGGTGTGCTCGGCATCGGCCGCGGTCATTAGCAGCGCGTCATCATCAGCCAGCGGCGCGATCCAGCTGCCCGAATAGCACGCCGAGATCGACACCACGCGGTAGCGGATGCCCGCATCCTGCAAGGCGGCCTTGAGCGAGGCGGGCGTGACCGCATCCGGGCGCACCGGCCACAGCTCGGTGGCCAGTTGCCCGTTGCGCGCGCCATGCGAGGTCAGGTGGATGAAGAGCACATCCTCACGCGGGTCCATGAGCTGCCCGATGCGGTGCAGGGCACGGCGCAGGTTGTCGGTGGTGGCCCAGGGCAGTTGCTCGGCCGTGCGCGGGTTGTTGACCAGTTGCAGCGCACGCCCCTGCGCATCGAAGCGTTGCGCCATCACGTCCGCCACCATGGCGCTCTCGCGAAGGAACACGTCCTCATCGCCATAGGGGGCGAAGGTCAGCACGTACACATCCACCACGCCCGGGCGCTGCGGCTTGAGGGCGGCCAGTTGCTGATCCAGCAAGGCGGCCTGCGCGCGCAGCACGGGCTCGGTCAGGGTCAGCCGCGCGGGCTCGTCCGACTCGTCACCAGCACCCTGGCTGATCCGCCCAGGTGTCCAGATCTGCTGCGAGGGCATCGCCCAGTGCAGGGCCATCAAGCCCACCAGCAGGGCTATGCCGCCCAGCCACGGCCGCAGGTGCCGATCACCCTGGCGCCACAGCACGGCCCCCACGGCGGCCACCCACCACACCATGGGGCCCAGCCACAGCAACCAGAGCAGCCACACGCCCCCCTGGCGCCACAGGCCCGCCGCCTGCGCCTGCCCGGCCAACACCCACAGCAGGCCGCTGACCTGGCTGATCACGAACTCGGTGCCCAGCACCAGACAGAGCAAGGCCATCCGTTGGGGCCCCGGTGCGCGCACCCACGCGCACACCCAGGCGATCACGGCCAGATCGAGCCCGCCCTGCAACAGCCCTTGCCAATGGAAATCAGCCGGCCCCGGCATGGCCAGACGCTGCCACAGCACCTGCACGGCCAGGTTGAACAGCACCAGCCAGGCCACCACGGCCGGCGTGGCTTGCAGCGCGGACAGGTCTGGCGCCTGGCGGAAGGTGGCCGCACGCACGCCGGCGCGCCACCAAGGCCCCAGTGCCCCCGGCTGCAGACGTTCGCGCGGCGCGACGGGCGCAGATGGCTGTTCGGCATGCGCCGGTGACGCGGCGATCGCCAACGCTGCCGCCTCGTGCTGCCAGACGTGCATCCACGGGCTGTCGCCGTCAGGCAGGCTCACCGCCTTGCGATCACTGCTGTCCGTCATGAGGCTCCTTGGGTTTGAAGTACGCCCAGCGTGTCATTGGGCGCCCCACTGTACCAAGCGCCTTACGCCTCCTGCGCCATCGCCCTGGGCGTGAGCACGATCAGCTTGAGCGCAGGGTGCTGGGCCACCCGCAGCGTGAACTGCTCATACTCGCGGTGCCCCAACCGGGGGTGCTCGAAGCCCCGCAGCCCGCCCTCGCGCGACAGCACCGCCTGCGAGCGCCAGGCCGCCTTGAAGGCCGGGCTGGCCCACTGCAACTCATCAACCAGGGCCTGGGCCACCGGGTCATCGCGCCACGAAGCCGTATCGGCACGGTACTCGGCCACCAGCCGGCGCGCACGCTCGCTCCAATCGCCGATCAAGGCTGGCGCCCCATCGTGCAGGAACACATAGCGCAGCAGGTTGCGGCTGCCCGGCGCCTGGGCCGTGCGCCGCGCGCCACCACCCAGCCAATCCTCGAACAACTGCGCGGCCGGGCGGTTCCAGGCCACGGCATCCCAGTGCCTGTCGAGCACGTAGGCGGGTGTGCGCACCGCATTCACCAGCGCGTTCAGGGAGGGCAGGTGCTCGTCGTCATCGATACCCGCCGCCGTAGGCTGGGCGCGTGCCGCCAGCTCGAACAGGTAAGCACGCTCGGCCGCCGACAGCAGCAGGCCCCGCGCCAGCGCACCCAGTGTTTCGGTGGAGACGGCACGTGTGCGCCCTTGCTCGATCCAGGTGTACCAGGTGGGGCTGATGCCGCACAGCGCCGCCACCTCTTCACGGCGCAGGCCCGGGGCCCGGCGGCGGGCGCCTTGTGGCAGGCCCACGTCCTGCGGGCGCAGCCGGTCGCGGCAGGCGTGCAGGAAGTCGCCCAGGGCGTTGTTCTCATGGGCCTCACCCGGAGCGGGCTGAGGATCGATGGGCAAGCGGGTAGACGGCATGTCTGAATGATGGCGGGGTACAACTCATAATAGGATAAGCAGGAAACTTGTACCAGCATGATCTGCTGCGTATCGTCGGTCATCCCCATCCACAAGAGCCGACCATGACGCCCCCATCCGCCACGCCCATCTCCACCACACACCAGCAGGCCATCCAGCAGCAGTTCGACCCGCAGGCCCAGGCATACCTGGCCAGCACCGTGCATGCACAGGGCCCGGATCTGGCCCACGCCCAGCAACTGGCCAGCAGGCACCTGCCCGCCAGCAAGGCCCGCGTGCTGGACGTGGGCTGCGGCGCAGGCCATCTGGCTTTTGCGCTGTCCCCTCACGTGCACCAGGTCACCGCCGCCGATCCCTCTCCCGGCATGCTGGAGACGGTGCGCCAAGCCGCACGGCACAAAGGCCTCGGCAACATCGACACCGTGCAGGCCCAAGCCGATGCCCTGCCCTTCGAGGACCGCCACTTCTGCACCGTGGCCACGCGCTACAGCGCACACCACTGGACAGCACTTGAAGCCTCACTGCGCGAGATGCACCGCGTGATCAAGCCCGGCGGCTACCTGCTGGTGATCGACATCCTGGGCCATGAAAACGCGCTGGTCGACACCCACCTGCAAGCCATGGAAGTGCTGCGAGACCGCTCGCACGTGCGCAACCGCTCGGCCTCGCAATGGCAGGCCTTGCTGGCCGACGCGGGCTTCACGGTGCACGAGCAGGCGCAGTGGCCGGTAAGGCTGGCATTTGCCGACTGGGTAGCCCGCATGCGCACGCCAACCCTGCAGACAGGGGCCATCAGGGCCTTGCAGCAGGGTGCGCCGCAGGAAGTGCGGCAGGCGCTGACCATCGAGCCAGATGGCAGCTTCACACCGCGAACGGGGCTGTTTTGGGCGCAGAAGGGCCACTGACGCATTCGGCCCCCTGGCCG
>CALAKR010000206.1 GCA_937923225.1 uncultured Aquabacterium sp.
TCAGCGGCGAGACGGGTATCTGCGGCGGGCTCTACAGCCCCGAAGTGGCCTACCAGACGGAATGGACCCTGGCCTGGGCCCCGTCCGAGCGACTGTGGGGCGGCCGCTTCCAGGCGCGCGCCACCTTCTTCCGCATCACCACCTCCCATGTGCTGGAGTCCATCCAGGCCATCAACGGACGTGCCGAGCAACCGGGCACGGAGTACCGCAACGGCCACGAGCTGGAGGCCAGTTATGACCACCCGGCCTGGTTCGCGAACGTGTCCGTATCCCGCGTGGGTGCGCGCCAGGAAGACGGCGGGCCCAATGCGCCGGCCGTGTTCGATTTGCCCGGCTCGCTCACCTCGGCCACCGTGGGCACACGCTGGCTCGACACCAAGATCGAAGCCGGCCTGCGCTGGCGCAGCCAGGGTGATCGCACCACCTTGTCGGGCGCGCAGGTTCGCCCGGAATGCGGCCGCCTCACCGGCCAGGTGCTGCCCAACCAGCGCCTCGTTGCCATCCAGTACGGCCCGGACGTGCTGGACCTGTTCGCCTCCTGGCGCCTGTACGACCGCACAGTGCTGCGCGTCAGCGTAGACAACGTGACCGACGAGGCCTACTGCACCCTCAGTGGCTTCCTGGGTGGCATCGGCCTGCCGGCCGCGGGCCGCAGCGCCCGCATGTCCCTGTCTGTGCAGATGTGAGGGGAATGGACGCTATAGACCAGCCGCGTGCTCAGCCGGCCGCGCCGGTGAGCACACGCAGATGCGCCGCCACGGAGCGGGCCAGCGCCTGCAGGTTGTAGCCGCCCTCCAGGCAGGACACGATGCGCCCCTTGGACCATCTGTCGGCCACCTCGACCACCTGACGGGTGATCCATTCGTAATCAGCCTCCAGCAGGCGCAGGCCGCCCAGTTCGTCATCGCGGTGGGCATCGAAGCCCGCCGAGATGAAGATCATCTCGGGGCGGAAAGCCTCCAGTGCCGGCAGCCACTTGTCGGTCACTGCCGCGCGGGCGAATGAACCGTCCGACCGCGGCATCAAGGGCACATTGACCATGTTGCGGCCCAGCGGGTGCGTGCCCGTGTACGGGAACAGTGGGTGCTGGAAGAAGCTCACCATCAGCACCCGATCGTCGTCACACAAGATGTCTTCGGTACCGTTGCCATGGTGCACGTCGAAATCGACCACCGCCACGCGCTTGAGCCGGTGCACATCCAGGGCGTGCCGCACACCCACCGCCACATTGTTGAAGAAGCAGAACCCCATGGTTTCATGGCGGGTGGCATGGTGCCCGGGCGGCCTGACTGCGCAAAAAGCGTTGTCCATCTGGCCGGTGATCACGGCATCGGTGGCCGCAATGGCCGCGCCGGCCGCACGCAACGCCGCCTGCAAGGTGTGCGGCATCGCCAGGGTGTCCGGATCACAGTAGCGCTGCTCGCCGCTGGCCTGCAGTTGCTGCAAGCGGTCGATCAGGCCCAGCACGTAATTGCGGTCATGCGCCCTGTCGAGCTGGTCCACGGTGGCCTCGGGCGGCTCGCCGTGCAGCAGCAGCGCATCGAGCCCCTGGGCCAGCAGGTGGTCGTCGATCGCGGACAGCCGCTCGGGGCACTCAGGGTGCCCCTCACCCATGTCGTGGCGACGACACGCGGAATGGGTGAAGTAACCGGTCGCCATGGGATGTCTCCAGGCCTACAGGGCAGGCTCTTTAGGGTAATGTGGCGGCATGCTTCAAAAACTCGTGGACCAGATTAGCACGATCGTGATCGGCAAGCGCCCCCAGGTGGAGCTGAGCGTGATCTGCCTGTTGGCGAATGGCCATCTCCTGATCGAGGACATCCCGGGTGTGGGAAAGACCACACTGTCCCATGCGCTGGCCCGCTCGTTGGGCCTGAGTTTTTCACGCGTGCAGTTCACGGCCGACCTGTTGCCCTCCGACCTGCTGGGGGTGAGCGTCTACGAACGCGAGCGGCAAGGTTTCGTCTTCCACCCTGGCCCCGTATTCGCCCAGGTGCTGCTGGCCGACGAGATCAACCGGGCCGGCCCGCGCACCCAGAGCGCGCTGCTCGAAGCCATGGAAGAGCGCCAGGTCACCATCGACGGCCAGACACGTCGCCTGCCTGATCCCTTCTTCGTGATCGCCACGCAGAACCCGGTCGAACAATTGGGCACCCACCCGCTGCCCGAATCACAACTGGACCGCTTCGCCCTGCGCGTGTCGCTGGGCTACCCCGATGCGCATGCCGAGCGCGCCCTGCTCAAGGGGCAGGACAAGCGCATCGAACTGCAGGCCATCCAGCCCCTGATGGGTCTGGATGAATGGCGTGGCTGGCAGGCGCGCGTGGACGCCATCCACGTGGCCGATGCCCTGCTCGACTACCTGCAGGCCCTCATCGCCGCCACCCGCAGCCCTCGCTGGTGCGTGCAGGGCCTGAGCCCACGCGCAGCGCTGTCGCTGCTCAGGCTGTCAAGGGCGCGGGCGCTGCTGCAGGGCCGCCAGCATGTGTCCCCCGAAGACCTGCAGGCCCTGTGGGTGCCGGCCGTGGCGCACCGCATGGTGGTGGCCAATGCCAGCGCAGGTGATGCCAGCCAGCAGGCCCAGGCCCTGCTGGACGCCACGCCGGTGCCCTGAGGCTCAAAGGGGCAAGCCATGGCGACCGCAGGCATCCTGTCAGGCTGGCGCCGCCGTTGGCGGACATGGAGCAACGCGCGCTCCCCCAGCCAGGACCAGATCACCCTGACGCAACGCAACGTCTACATCCTGCCCAGCAAGGGCGGAATGGGCTACGGTGTGGTGGTCACGGTGCTGCTGCTGGCGGCCATCAATGAACAGCTCAACCTGGCCTACGCCCTGGCCTTCCTGCTGGGTGGCGTGGGGCTGTCGGCCATGTGGCTGACACACTCCAACCTGCGGGGCCTGAGCCTGTCGCTGGGCAACATGGTCAGCGTGCATGCGGGCCAGAGCCTGTCCATGCCAGTGCGGCTGGATGCCACCGCCCTCGCTCGCGGCCGGTTCGGGCTGTCGCTGCGCGCCCTGCCCGACGACGATGCACCAGCCCCTGCCGATGTGGCCGGCGAAGTGAGCCGCGGACACCAGAGCACGGTGCTCGTGCCACTGACGGCACCCAAGCGGGGCTGGCTGGAGCTGCCTCGCCTGCGTGTGGACACCACCTACCCCTTGGGCCTGTTCCGCGCCTGGGCCTACTGGCGCGCCCGTCAGCGCGTGCTGGTATGGCCGGCGTTGGACCCTCATGCCCCGCCCCTGCCCGACAGTGATGTCCAGGGCGATGCACGAGCTGCCGCTGCAATGCGCCAGGCCGACGTGCCCGAAGGCCTGCGCCCCTGGCGCCGCGGTGACACCCTGCGCGCCGTGGCCTGGAAGAAATCCGCCACCCGACTGGTCAGCGGCCTGCCCCCCGTCAGCCGTGAAGCCGCAGCACGCCACTATCAGGCCTGCTGGATCGAGTGGGAGCATGCCCAAGGCCTGCCGCTGGAGGCACGCCTGAGTCGGCTGGCCTCCTGGCTGGTGATGGCCGAGCAACGCGCCCTGGACTCCGGCCAGCCTTACGGACTACACCTTCCTGATCGAACCCTGGGCCCGGCCCAAGGCCCTCAGCATCTGCAACAGTGCCTGGACACCCTGGCCACCTGGGGGGCCGCATGATCCTGCGCTGGCGCCCCCATACCTGGCACCAGGACCTGCGCCAGCGATGGCAATCGCTCACGCGCGAAGGCCGCGATACCCTTTGGCTGCTCGGCATGCTGGCCCTGGTGCTGGCTCCCCACGCCCAGCGGTTGCCATGGTGGGCCAATCTCGGCGCTGTGGGAGCGCTGGCCTGGCGTGCCAAGCTGGCCTGGACGGATGGCCCCTTGCCGAAGCGATGGCTGCTGGCTGTGATGCTTGGGGCCCTGCTGGCCATGACCTGGCTGACCTACCGGACACTGATCGGACGCGAACCAGGCATCACGCTGGTCGTTGTGCTCACCACCTTGAAATGCCTTGAGTTACGCGCAAAGCGCGACAGTCTCGTATGCCTGTACCTCGGCTTCTTTCTGATCCTCACACAGTTTTTCTACAGCCAGGGCATCGGCACAGCCATGCTGATGCTGGTGGCTGTCTGGGGCTTGTTGACGTCACTGGTCATGGGCCAACGCCCGCTGGGCCGCCCACCCATCGTTGATGTCGGACGAGATGCGCTGCGCGCCATGGCCTGGGGCCTGCCCTTGATGGTGGTGCTGTTCGTGCTGTTTCCGCGATTCGGACCGCTGTGGGCGCTGCCTACTGATAACAAGGGCCGCACGGGGTTGTCAGACACCCTGTCGTTGGGCCAAGTCGCCGAACTGGCCCTGGACGACTCGATCGCGTTGCGGGTGCGCTTCAACGACAAAGCGCCCCCCCCCGAACAACTGTATTTCCGGGGCCCCACACTGGACCGCTTTGACGGCAAGACCTGGCGCCCTGGCGCCCCCGCCTCACCGGATCCTGTGTTGCAAGGCCAAGCAACCAACTATGAAATCACCCTGGAGCCTACCGCGCTCCCCATCCTGCCCTTGTTGGAAGGCACAGGCGAAGCCCGCGTGATTGCTGGCGGCGACAACCGCATGCGGATCGAGCGCGCCGGGCTGGCTTGGTACCGCCAGGGCGGACGCGATGGGCGCCTGATCCTGCAGGCCCAGGCCTGGCCTCGCTGGCACTGGCCTGACACTTTGCCCGAGCATCTGCAGCGCTACTGGACGTTGCTGCCACAAGGTTACAACCCCGGCACCCGAGCATGGGCTGCGCAGCTGCGTCAGCAACTGCGGGCACGTCAACCCGACCCACTCGCGCAGCCCAGTCCCTTGCTGCTGGCGAACGCCGTGATGGGGCACATCCGCACGGCCGGCTACAGCTACACGCTTGCCCCCGGGGTGCCCGATGAGCCCACACCTCATCTGATCGACGCATTCTGGTTGCGGCAGAAGGAAGGCTTTTGCGAACACTTTGCGACGGCCTTCGTGGTCGTCATGAGGGCGATGGGCGTGCCAGCCCGCGTCGTCACAGGCTACCAGGGCGCAGAACTCAACCCGGTGGATGGGCAATACATCGTCCGCAACAGCAGCGCCCACGCCTGGGCAGAGTTCTGGCAGCCCGGGCGCGGCTGGGTCCGGGCCGACCCCACCGCCGCCGTTGCCCCGGAACGTGTTCAGCGCGTGCCCCGTCCTACCCCGTTCGCTGGCCTGCCCGGCCCCTTGAGTCAGCTTGATCCCGGCGCCCTGCGCCGCATGCGCGACCTGTGGGACGCAGTGGACAACCGCTGGAACGTCTGGGTGCTGCAGTATTCACGTGGCGAGCAGATGGCCTTGCTCAAATCCCTGGGCTGGCCACAACCCGATCTGCAGGCACTGATGCAGGCCCTGGCCTGGGGTCTGGGCCTGGCTGGTAGCGCGGCCGCCTTGGCGGCCTGGTGGACACGCGAGCGCATGCCACGACAACCCTGGCAGGAACCACTGCGGCGAGTACACAAAGCCCTGTCCCGCCTGCCTGTCGCTGCACCTCCTGGTGTCGAGCCCGCAGCAGCTTCGGTCTGGCGCGTGCACCTGCTCCAGGCCTGGCAAGAGCCCCGCACAGCGCAGCAAGATGCGCTGCTGCGTCTGCTTCACCAACTCGACGCCCTGCGCTATGGGCCGACCACTGCGGCGCCACATGCACGAGGCTCTGCCCCCTGGCTCGCCCTGGTCCGGCAGATCGAAGCCTTGTCACGCCCGGCACCGGCATCGCCCCATGGGGCAAACTCCAGCCCATGACCCACGAGATTTTCGCCCGACGCCTTTTGCCGCCTTCTCGACTTTCCAGACTTCGCTCCTTGCGCCCTTACCAGACACTGGCCATCTTCCTGGCCAGCAGTGCACTGGTCATCGGTCTGCAAGGCTGCGCCAGTACCGCGACAGCTCCTGCCAGCCCGGCCGCCCTTCAAGCAGCATCTGCGCCGGCGGCACCGGCCAGCGCTGCATCCATCCCCAGCAAAGCACCCACACAAGCTCGTCCCATTGCAGCGTTGCCCGTGTTGCAGAGCACCCCGCTGGAGGCCAATCCCTCCCCCAACAGCTACGCGCATCGCGCCGATGCCGCCGCCCTGGCCGCCGTCATCGCTGAGCGCGAACAGCTCGACCCCGCCTGGACGGCCGCCGTCCTCGCCCGCGCCCAAGTCAATGACGCCGTGCGCCGCTTGATCATGCCGGCGGCCAACCCTGGCGCCAAAAACTGGGGCGCCTACCGCGCGCGCTTCATTGAGCCCATCCGGATCCGCGCCGGCGTGGCCTTCTGGAAAGCCCATCAGGCCACCCTGCAACGCGCGCAGGACACCTACGGCGTGCCCATGGACATCATCGCGGGGGTGATCGGCGTCGAAACCATTTATGGTCGCTATACCGGCAACACCCCTGTGCTCGATGCCCTGACCACTCTGAGCCTGGACTTCCCCAAAGGCCGCAGCGACCGCAGCGCCTATTTCCAGAATGAGCTGGCGCAGTTCCTCAAACTGTGTGCAGAGCAGCAGGATGATCCGACACAGGTACTGGGCTCATCGGCAGGCGCCATTGGGTGGCCGCAGTTCATGCCGGGCTCCATCCGCCGTTTTGCGGTTGATTTCGACGGCGATGGACACATCGACCTGCGCAACAGCACGGCCGATGCCATCGGCAGCGTGGCCAATTTCCTGGCCCAGCATGGCTGGCAACGTGGCCTGCCCACCCACTA
>CALAKR010000207.1 GCA_937923225.1 uncultured Aquabacterium sp.
GCTCTGACTGGCGGCGTCACCGATGCGCGCCACGCCCGCCTCCACCGCCGACAGCGCGGCCTGGAAGCGGCCTTGCGCGCCATCGCCAGCCTCATGCTCCCAGCGGATGTCATGGGCCAGGGACTGGATACGCTGGTCCAGGCTGGTCACCGTGCTCATGATGGCCTTGGAGGTGGACTCCACCTGCGTGGACAGGTCCTTCACCGCATCGGCCACCACCGAGAAACCCCGCCCTGCCTCACCAGCGCGCTTGGCCTCGACCGAGGCGTTGAAGGCCACCAGCCGGGTCTGCAACGCAATCTGAGTGATCTGCTGGGCGGCCTTGGCCACATCACGCAGGGTGTCGACCACACCGGCGACTTCCTGGCCCACGGATTCGACCGCCTGGCGCGCCTGCCCCACGGATGCCTGGCTGTCAGCCGTGACCTGGTGGATCAGGTTCTGCGCGGTGCGGATGTCCTGCAACTGCTTGACCAGCGAGGCCAGCGCATCCTGCTGGCGGGTGGCCACGGCGGTGGTGTCTTCGAGCATGCCGCGCAGTTGGGCGGCCTCCAGGCCCAGGCCGGCAGTGTCGCGCTGCAGGCGTTCGGCGAGCTGGGTCGCATCACGAGAGACAGGCGAGCCGGACAACGCGGCCCCGGTCAACGGCTCAGGCCGGGCAGGCACCATCGCGGAAGATGGCACCAGGGCCCGTTCAGCGGCGGGCTCATTCTTCTTGAACAACGACCAGGGCATGAGGCATCCCAAGCAAGGCAGGCCAGCGCCTGCGCGCCCTCAGCAGGCCGCAGCGCCCCTCCCGCCAGACCTCGCCCGGAACGGTTGATGGGGTGACCGGTGCCGGTCAGAAAGCCCTGAGCTTCACGCGCAGCCGGGCGATGGACTGGCTGTGAAGCTGACACACACGAGATTCGGTCACGCCGAGCACGGCGGCGATTTCCTTGAGGTTCATGTCCTGCTCGTAGTACATGCTCATCACGTACTGCTCGCGCTCGGGCAGGTTCTTGATGGCCTCGACCAGGGCCTCGCGCATGCGGTGGTCCTGCAGCAGGCTCAGCGGGTCGTTGCCCTCGTCAGCCACGTGGCGGTCAAGATAATCGCTGTCGCCGTCGTCGCCGCTCATGTCCTCCAGGTAGATCAGCTGCGTGCCGCGCACCTTGCCCAGCATCTCCTGGTAATCGGACAGGTTGATGCCCATTTCCTTGGCGATCTCGCTCTCGACCGGCGGACGGCCGAGCTTTTGCTCCAGGCGGTGCACGGCCGATTCGATGTCACGCTGCTGCTTGCGCGTGCCGCGGCTCATCCAGTCGGCGCCGCGCAGCTCGTCGAGCATGGCGCCGCGGATGCGCTGGGTGGCGAAGGTTTCGAACTGCACGCCCTGGCCGGCGTCGAAGCGGCTGAGGGCGTCGGTCAGGCCGATCATGCCGACCTGGATCAGGTCATCGATTTCCACATTGGCCGGCAGCTTGGCGATCATCTGATGCGCCAGGCGTCTCACCAGCGGGCTGTACTGGTGGAGCATGGCATCGATGTCGAGTCGGCCTTTGGCGGTATACATGTTCTGCTCCATGAACGTCTTGTCAATTGAACACCGGTGTGGACCTGGAAGGCAAGGCAGCCCCTGGGGACATCAGGTGGTCAAAAGCGGAATCTCCGAGTGTATGTGGCAGTGCGCAGCGCAGCAGGTCGGCGGCCATGTCCAGGAACGCAGCGCTGGGATCCTGGGCGGCGGGCTCCATCGGGTTCATCTGCAGCCAGTCTCGCTGGGCGGCACCGAGGAAGTTGTCGGCGCACTGCCCCAGACGCTGGGCAATCTGCGCGCCAGCCCGGGAGCCAGGGCCGGCACACACCAGCAGATCGTAAGACATCCAGCGCGCGCGCTGCACGAAAGTTTTCACGGCCGCGTAGGCGTGCGTCAAACCGGCGGCATTTTCATCGGTGAACACCAGCGGGCGCACGTTCAGGCCCACGCTGCGCTGGCCCAGCACGCGCACCAGCTCGCTGGCCGAGGCATGCAGCAGGATGACGTCCATCTGCGGGGCAGCATCGGCCAGGGCGCACACCAGCGAGGCGCTGCTGCCCTGCGCATCCACATGGCGCAATGGCAGGCCGCGGGCGGGCATGTAGTGCACGTCGTCCGTCAGGTGCTCGATGCCTTCGGCCAGGTCGAAACCGGCCAGCTCTGAAGGGGTACGGGCGCGTTCACCAGCGTCCACCACCAGCGTCTTGAGGCCGAAGCCGGCGAAGGCCGCGCACAGGCGCTCCAGCACCACGCCGCCGAACATGACCTGCGGGTTGGAGACCACGGGAATGAAACGAACCACACGGCTGGGGAACATCTGGCGCAGGCCATGGGCCTGGTCGACGGGCCGGCTGGTGCTGCTGGACGATGAGCGCGCAGAACTGGTCATGTGGCTGGCTCGGTCACGCCATGGGTTGCGAAGACGACTGGGCGTCGAAGGTGGCCGGCGCAGCGAACACCAGGCTCACCTCGCTGGCATCCAGGCGGAATGCCGGGTTGAGGCTGGCCCGCAGCGCGCGGTGCACCAGGGAAGCCGACGACAGACGGTGCCAATCTTCCGGCACGCGTTGTCCGTTGGCGACGCCCAGCACTTTCAGTTTGTGACGAATTAACGCATCCAGGGCCGGACCGAGCTTCACGGCTTCATCCAGCTTGGACAAGACGATACCTGCACAGGATGCCGCCTGATAAGAAACCATGACATCTTCGATGGCGTCGCCCTGGGCGGCGGCGTTGATCACCAGCAGCTTGCGGATGCTGGGGTGGGAGATCATCTCCAGCAGCTCGCGGGTGCGGGCATCGCGCTGGGGCATGCCGGCGGTGTCGATCAGGATCAGCTTCTTGCCCGACAACAGCTCCAGCAGGTCTTCCAGCGCGGCGCGGTCGTGGGCGATGTGCACGGGCACACCCAGGATTCGGCCGTAGGCGCGCAGCTGTTCGTGGGCGCCCATCCGGTAGGCGTCCAGGGTGATCAGGCCCAGGTTCTGCGCGCCGTGCTTGGCGGCGAACAGCGCGGCCAGCTTGGCGGTGGAGGTGGTCTTGCCCACGCCGGTCGAGCCGATCATGGCGAAGATGCCACCCTGGTCCTCGATGTTGGGCTCGTGGTCGGCGGTGTTCAGGTTGCGCTGCAGCACCTGCGTGGTCCAGCTCATCTCGTCGACCTTGCCGGCGACCACGTCGCGGGGCATGCCGTCGAGCATCTTGCGGATCAGCACGGGCGAAAAGCCACCGTCCAGCAGGCGCTGGGCCATCAGGGCCTGGCTGGGCGTGCGCTGCAGCTTGTCCACGAAGGCCATGGTTTCGAAGCGCTCCTTCATCAGGGCACGCATCGCACGGATCTCGGTGAGCATGGAGGCGTTGGCGTTCTGCGCGGCGACCAGGGCTTCGCGGGTGGCCTCATCCACCACCGGGGCAGCGGCCTTGGCGGGCGTGCCACGCTTGACCATGTTGTCCATGCGCAGGTCGTCGTCCGTCCAGCCGGCCGAGGCGGCAGCGGCCTTGGCGGTGGCGCGCGGTTGCGGCTGGGCCACAGGGGCGGCTGGGCGCGTGGCCACCAGGGATTCGCGGGCAGCCTGCAGGGCCTGTTCTTCACGCTGG
>CALAKR010000208.1 GCA_937923225.1 uncultured Aquabacterium sp.
CGTGAGCAGCGGCTGCACCTGCTTGCGGAAGAACCGCGCCACCCAGTCGCGCTGGGCCTCGTCGCGGTCGGCGTGGTTCAGGATGACGACGCCGGCCTCGCACAGCTGCGGCAGCAGCTTGTTGTTGAAGACCTGGTACTGCTCCTGCACCAGCTCGTGGGCCTCGGCGGAGATGTCGGCCAGGTACTGCGGGGTGACGCCGGTGCCGCGCAGCTTGGAGGCTTCCAGCAGGTCGGCGTAGCGCACCTCGAAGAACTCGTCCATGTTGGACGAGACGATGCACACATAGCGCAGGCGTTCGAGCAGCGGCACGTCGGCGCGCTGGGCCTGGGCCAGCACCCGGCGGTTGAACTCGAGCACGGCCCGCTCACGGCTGAGCAGGGCCACATGGGCCGGATCGACCACCACAGGCGCCTGGACGACGCCCCCCGTGGGCACGGCCGCGCTGATGGCGCCCTCGACCGTTGCGTCCCTGTCACCTGTGCCCTGAATTTCAACCGGATCGTTGTTCACCGAATCACCACTTCCCAACCAGACAAACTGCCTTCAGGAGTTTGACACCTGGTCATGACACTTCCATGACAACCTGATGACAGCATACCCTGCCGAACGGCTCATGACTCAGTGCGCAGCCTCCCAGTTCGCACCGCTGCCGACCTCGGCCAGGAGGGGCACGCGCAGTTCGGCCACCGAAGCCATCAGACGGGGCAGCTCCACTTTTACCCAATCCAGTTCATCATCCGGCACCTCCAGCACCAGTTCATCGTGCACCTGCATGATCATTCGGCTGCGCTTGCCCTGTCCGACCAGCGCCTGTTCCACGGCCACCATGGCCAACTTGATCAGGTCAGCCGCCGTGCCCTGCATGGGCGCGTTGATGGCCGCGCGCTCCGCTCCCGCCCGGCTGGGGCCGTTGGGGCTGTTGATCTCGGGGAGCCACAGGCGCCGGCCGAACACCGTCTCGACATAGCCCTGGGCCTTGGCCTGCGCACGCGTGTCGTCCATGTAGCGCTTGACGCCGGCGAAGCGCTGGAAGTAACGGTCGATGTAGTTGGCCGCGGCCGCCCGCTCGATGCCCAGGTTCTTGGCCAGGCCGTGCGCGCTCATGCCGTAGATGAGGCCGAAGTTGATGACCTTGGCGTAGCGGCGCTGTTCGCTGGACACCTCGTCCACCGGCACGCCGAACACCTCGCTGGCGGTGGCGCGGTGCACGTCCACGCCCTCGGCGAAGGCGCGCAGCAGGCTCTCGTCCTGCGAGATGTGCGCCATGATGCGCAGCTCGATCTGCGAATAGTCGGCCGACACGATGCAGTGCCCCGGCGGCGCGATGAAGGCCTCGCGGATGCGACGGCCCTCGGCCGTGCGCACCGGAATGTTCTGCAGGTTGGGGTCGTTGCTGGACAAGCGCCCCGTGACCGCTACGGCCTGCGCGTAGTTGGTGTGCACGCGGCCCGTGGTCGGGTTGATCATCAAGGGTAGCTTGTCCGTGTAGGTGGACTTGAGCTTGGCCAGGCTGCGGTACTCCAGGATGCGGGCGGGCAGCGGGTAATCCTCAGCCAGCTTTTCCAGCACCTCTTCGTTGGTCGAAGGCGCGCCTGTTGCCGTCTTCTTGACCACCGGCAGGCCTTGCTTGACGAACAGAATTTCACCCAGCTGCTTGGGCGAACCGAGGTTGAAGGGCTGGCCGGCCAGCGCGTAGGTCTCCTGCTCCAGCGCGACGATGCGCTGAGCCAGTTCCTGGCTCTGCTGGCGCAGCAGGTCCGCGTCGATCAGCACGCCATTGCGCTCGATGCGCTGCAGCACGCCCGCCACCGGCATCTCCATGCGCTGGTAGACATCAAGCAGGCCTGCATCGGCCTGCACCTGCGGCCACAGCACGCGGTGCACGTGCAGGGTCAGGTCGCTGTCTTCACAGGCGTACTGAGAGGCGCGCTCCACCGCCACCTGCGAGAACGGGATCTGCTTGGCGCCCTTGCCCGCCACGTCTTCATAGCTCAGGCCCTGGCGGCCCAGGTGGCGTTGTGCCAGGCTTTCCAGGCCATGCGGCTTGTGGGCCTCGACCACATAGCTTTGCAGCATGGTGTCGTGCACATAGCCGCGTACGGTGATGCCATGGTTGGCCAGCACGTGCGTGTCGTACTTGATGTGCTGGCCCAGCTTGGGCTTGCTGGCATCCTCGAACCAGGGTTTGAGGCGCGCGAGCACGTCGTCGATGGGCAACTGCTCGGGCGCATCCGGGCCGTCGTGGCGCAGCGGGATGTAGGCGCCATTGCCCACGTCGGTCGACAGGCTGATGCCGACGATGCGCGCCAACATGCCGTCGAGCGAATCGGTCTCGGTGTCCAGCGAGGTGATCTCAGCGGTGTTGATCAGGTCCAGCCAGCGGTCGAAGTCGGCCCAGGTCAGGATGGTGTCGTAGCGGGTGTCCATCGCTGCTGATGCCAGCGTGCCCGCATCGGCTTGGGCAGCCGCACCATCAAGGCCGCCGTCCACATCCCCGAACATGTCACCCGTCGATTGGTCGAGGGCTGGCTTGGCGGCCTTGCCGGCCTTCGTCGGCGCAGCGCCTGTGTCACCCGCCCCGGCCTGTGCGCCACCGCCCAGCAGTCGTTCGACCTCGACCTTGGCCGTACGGAAACCATAGCGCGTGTAGAAATCGAGCAGGCCAGGCAAGTCCGGCGCCTTCATGGCCAGCGCGTCGAGCCCCGGCCAGTCGGACACATGGCCGCCGAGATCGCAATCGAGCTTGACGGTGATGAGCCGGCGCCCCTGCGGCAACCAGTCCAGGGCCTTGCGCAGGTTCTCGCCTGCCACGCCCTTGATGCTGTCCGCCGCAGCAACCACGCCGTCGAGCGAGCCATGCTCGGTGATCCACTTCACCGCGGTCTTTGGGCCCACCTTCTCGACGCCGGGCACGTTGTCCACGGTATCGCCGATCAGGGTCAGGTAATCGATGATGCGCTCGGGCGGCACGCCGAACTTGGCCAGCACACCCGCCTCGTCGAGCACCTCGGGCGGCTTGGCCATGGTGTTGATGAGCGAGACGCTGGGGTTGACCAGTTGGGCCATGTCCTTGTCGCCCGTGGAGATGACCACGCGGTGCCCCGACTCGACAGCCACGCGCGCCAAGGTGCCGATGGCGTCATCAGCCTCGATGCCCGGCACTTCGAGCACGGGCCAGCCCAGCAGCTTGACGACTTCGTGGATGGGCTCGATCTGGCTGCGCAAATCGTCCGGCATGGACGGCCGGTGCGCCTTGTACTCGGGGTACCACTCGTCCCGGAAGGTCGGCCCCTTGGCGTCGAACACACAGACCGCGTGCGCGGCCGGAATGTGCTCACGGATCCAGCCCAGCATGTTGACCATGCCGTGCAGGGCACCGGTGGCCACATTGTTCGGCCCGCGCAGGTCGGGCATGGCGTGGAAGGCGCGGTACAGGTAGCTGGAGCCATCGACCAGCAGCAGGACGGGCTTGGAGGGAGGGGGCAGGAGATCAGCGCTCATGCATCAATTGTCGCCGGTAAAAGAAAAAGGCCACCCGAAGGTGGCCCATATCAAGGAACGCGAAGGCGGCGTTCAGAACTGGGACTGAATACCCAACCCGAGTTGATACAGCGTCTCTTTCTCGCTGTCCACCTCGTACTTCGTGAGGTCATAGTGACCGACAACGCGAAGATTCTTCATGAATTCATAGTCAAGCGCGAGACCACCGTAAGGCTGGCCGCGTGAATTGCGCTCCTCCACGCCACCACCAGCCAACGACGAGCGTACGACAGCAAGGCCCGCCTTGCCAGCCACAGTGAACTTCGGGTAGACCTCCCACTTGGCTACGCCCGCGACGACGAACGCATTGGCGCGCAACTTCACAGGCAATACGCCGGGAAACCCGCTAGGGCCCAAAGTACCGGACGCGTGACCGAAGTCAATGTAGGCGATCTCCACAGCGGCATGAGGAGCGATATCACCTCCCGCGTACACCTTGACAGCAGTGCCAGACTTATCGCAATCGGTGCAGGAGTAATCACTGCTGATTTTGAAGTTGGAGATGCCAACCAATGCGCCTGCGTAGCCCTGGGCAAATGCCCCCCCGGCAGCTCCGACCAACAACGAAGCCAACAAACATTTTTTAATCATGATCACGAAACAGCAGAGGAAGATCAGTTTTCGATGCCTACGCCCAGCGACAGGACGTGGAAGTGGTTGTTGTCCTTGTTGCGCAGGATGTCGTAGCCCGAATAGAAGCGGATGTACGGATTGAACTGGTAGGACAGGCCCAAACCCAGGTAGGGCTTGGTGGCGTATTCGTTGACCTTCTCGCTGGTGTTGTTGGCGTAACGCACGGTGCCTTCCGTGTGGGCGATGGCCAAGCCGAAACGCACGTGGGTGGTCATGACCTGGAACACCTCGTTGGACCAGTCGATGGCCAGCGAGACCGCCGAGTTGCGCAGCTTGCGCTCGACGATGTCGTTCGCGGCGAAGGTGCCGGTGCCTTCGGTGGCCTTGAAGCGGCCCAGGTAGAAGTAGGTCACCTCAGCGGCCAGGTTGGGCGTGAAGCGATAGCCACCGAACACCCGGGCGCCCGCGCGAGGGTGCTCGCAGATGGAGGCGCCGTCGCACTCATAGCCCGACTCGAGAATGCCGATGCCGGCGCCACCGTACACGGTTCCAGGCTTGAGCCACTGGGCCTGCGCGCCAGCAGCCGCCATCAGGCCGGCCAGGGCAGTGGCGGCATAGGCCACACGCTTGGCAGAAAAAGCAATTCGAGACGTTTGGAATTTCATGGTGATGACAGGCTGCCGGAATTCAAAACACGCTGACACATTGAACATGTGCCATCAAGCCGAGAAGTCTGCCACAGCGAAACCTACAATCACATCCTCGGACGCCCGCATCTGCTGAGGGTTTACGCTCAAATCATGGCCGTTTTCACTGAAGTCAATCACGAACAAGCCCAAGGGCTGCTCACCCGCCTGAACCTGGGCACGCTGCAATCGTTGCAGGGTGCCACCTCGGGCATCGAGAACACCAACTACTTTGTCTCCACGAACCAAGGTGACTTCGTGCTCACGCTGTTCGAGCGCCTGAGCGCCGAGCAGTTGCCCTTCTATCTGAACCTGATGCGGCACCTGGCCGAGCGCGGCATTCCCGTGCCGGCACCGAAGGCCGATGCCCAGGGCGAAATCCTCCATCACCTCAACGGCAAACCGGCCTCCGTGGTGACGCGCCTGCGGGGTCGCAATCAGTTGACCCCCGGTATCGGGGATTGCCAACAAGTGGGCGCAATGCTGGCCCGCATGCACCTGGCCGGCCAGGACTACGCCACGCAGCAGCCCAACCTGCGCGGGCTGCCTTGGTGGACCGACACCGTGCCGGTGGTCAGGCCCTACATGAGCGCCGCCCAACAGGCCCTGATCACCGACGAGCTGGCGTTCCAGCAGTCGCTGGCGCAACGCCCAAGCTTCCAGGCCCTGCCCAAGGGCGCCATCCACGCTGATCTGTTCCGCGACAACGTGATGTTCGACGGCGCCCAGCTCACGGGCTTCTTCGATTTCTACTTCGCGGGTTGGGACACCTTCCTGTTCGACATCGCCGTGTGCCTTAACGACTGGTGCATCGACTTGGCCACCGGCCAGCTCGACCAGGCGCGCGCGCAGGCTTTCGTGGCTGCCTACGATCAAGAGCGCCCCTTGAGTGACGACGAGGTGAGCCTGCTGCCCGATGTGCTGCGCGGCGCCGCCCTGCGCTTCTGGACTTCGCGGCTGTGGGACTTCCATCTGCCGCGCGATGCCGCCATGCTCAAGCCGCATGACCCGACGCACTTCGAGCGCGTGCTCACGCAGCGCCGCGATCACCCCTGGCACTACCAGCGCGAAGGGGTGGCCCGCGCATGAAGCTCCGTGTTGTACCCGCATCCCAGGGCCTGCAATGGGTCAAGAACGGCATCGCCGTGTGTGCCCGCCAGCCTTGGGGCTTTCTGAGCCTGCTGGGCCTGGTCGTCACCAGCACGATCCTGCTGTCGGCCCTGCCGCTGATCGGCGCGGTGGTCATCGTCGGCGCCATGCCCATGATCTGGATGGCGTTCATGCTGGCCTCGCGGCGGGTGCTGTCCGACAAGCGCATCACGCCCTTGCTGATCGGTGAGCTGCTCAAGACCTCTGAAGCCCGCAAGCGTTGGCTCAAGCTGGGCAGCATCTACGCGGGCGCCTTGTTCCTGGTGGTGGCGCTGGGCCTGATCCTGGGCCCGGGGCCCTCGGCCTTTGTCGAAGCGCTGGACAAGACGCAACCGACCGAAAGCCCGCTGGACAACGCCGTGGTGCTCAAGAGCATGCTGGTGTGGGCCGCGCTGGCCCTGCCCGTGTCGCTGGTGTTCTGGCACACGCCGGCACTGGTGTACTGGGGGCGCGTGCCGGTGGGCAAGGCCTTGTTCTTCAGCGCTGTCGCCAGTTGGCGCAACCTGTCGGCCTTTGCGGTGTATGGCGGCTGCTGGGTGGCCTTGCAGGTGGCCGTGGGCGCGGTGATCCAGGTGCTCACGCTGGTGATCCCCTCGCCCACGCTGATGACGGTGACCGCCGTGATGGCCAGCATGTGGGTGCTGTCGGCGTTCTATGCCTCGCTGTACTTCTCGGTGGTCGACTGCTTCGAAAGCCGCGGCACCGCCACCGAGGAAGACGACAAGGACGCGCTGCCCGCTGACGAACCGCCTGCGCGAGACGACCTGCCGGAGTAAGAAGGAAGACCGGCGCGCCTGCAGCTTATTCCGTCAGGCGCTTGACGCCCTGCAGCTGGCAGGCGTAGATCGCGTTGCGCAAGGCCGCGATGGCCTCGTAGCGCGTGAAGCTGCGGCGCCAGGCCAG
>CALAKR010000209.1 GCA_937923225.1 uncultured Aquabacterium sp.
GGTGGGACGGTTCATGGCAGGCTCGACTCGGAAGCGGTCAGAAGTACTTGGTCAGGGTGGCGTACACACGCGGTGAGCGCTTCACGGTGTCGTTCTGTGGGGTGCCGGTGATGGGCCAGGCCAGGCTCAGGCGGGCACCGAACTGTTGTGGCCGGTCCCAGGTGGCGCCGATGCCGTAGCCGCTGAAGGTGGCCGAATCAGCCTGGTTGGGTGTGAGCTGGCCTGCAGCGTCATAACGGTAGGTGATATGGCCCCAGTCGTAGAAGGCGCTGAAGACCATCTCGCGCGCGAAGCGGCCGAACCAGGCTTCAGGCGGCAGCACGCGCAACTCGAGCGAGGCCACCTGGCCGATGTCGCCGGTGCCCTCGCCGGGGGCGAAGGCGCGCACCCGGCCCGGGCCGCCCACGCCGAACTGCTCCGTGGTGTCCAGGTTGCGGTTCGCCCATTGGCCAGTGAAGCTGAAATAGGCCAGCAGCCGGTTGCTCACGATGTTCTGCAGACGCGAGAAGCCCAGGTTCAGCCGCCCGTGTTTGGTCGGGTAGGTGTAGACGATGGGCGTGGGTGTCTCGCGGTAGATCACCTCGCTGGCCGTGAGCGCGGCCTCGTAGGTGTTCACGCCGCCGCTGAGCAGGTTGTCGCGGAAGTCGCCCGCCACGCCGATGCGCAGCTCCCGGGCCCGCTTCTTGATGTCGGCGCCGGCCAGGTCACCTTTCTGGTCGAGGAACTCGCGTTGCTCGATGGACAGCTGGGCGAACATGTTGAGGTTGCGCGAGCGCACCACCGGGTAGATGGCGTAGCCGGTCACGGCGGTGGCCGTGCCATGCAGGTCCAGCGGCACGTCATCGCTCAACTGGTACTGCACGTGCGAGATGGACGTGCCGATCTTCAGGCCGTCGTTGCCGACCGGCATGGTGTAGCCGGCCAGCAGGAACTTCAGGCCGCCGGTGGTGGTGGTCTGGCCGCTGAGCACCAGGCCGTCACCGCGCCGGAACGGGCTGGCGATGTTGGCGGTGGCGCCGACGCGGTAGATGCCGGAGTAGCGCGAGCCGTTGGCGTCGAACTCGGCCTTGCCCGAGACCTTGGACTCGGGCATGGGGGTGACCACCAGGGAGGCGGTGCCAGGGTAGCGCCCCTGCTTGATCTCGAAACGGGCGGTCAGGCCGCGCAAGTCATTGAGCAGGAAGACGACCCGCTCCACATCCTTGACGCGCAGCACATCACCGCTGCGCAGCCGCGTCAGGTGGGCTTCGACCACCGATTTGTCGACGGGGATGTCATCGCGCCAGTTGAGGATCACCTCATCGAGGCGGCCTTCGAGCACGGCGATCCGCACGGCGCCATCCTCGGGCTTTTGTTCCGGCAGGTAGGCGTAGCCCAGGTACAGGCCCATGTCGCGCTGAAGATAGCGCGTGACGGCGGCCACGGCATTGATCAGGTCTTCGTAGCTGCGGCCCTTGCCGGTGAACGGTTCGGTCAGTTGCGGGAGGGCAGCCTTGAGGGCTTCGGGCGCGTTGTCATCGACGACGTAGCGGCTCACATCCATCGTGATGTCGTCGGCTGGCTTGCCGAGTTCACGCGGCGGTGCGGGCTGGTCTGGAACGGCTGTGCCGGTGTCCTTGATGGTGGGCTGGGGGCGCAGCGCTTCGAACTGGGGGACAGCGCCGGGCGGCGGCGCAGCCAGCGTGGCGGCATCGGCTGCACTGGCCGGCTGAGCTGCTGCGGCAAGGAGCAAGGCCGTCAGCGCGGCCTCAAACACCGGCGCGCGGCGAATGGTTGGGCGCCCCGATACGGTGCGCTGCATAGATCCGGAGTGAATGCCCACAAATGCCTCGTCCAAACAGCAGAGGGCGCACATTTGCAGGGCGCCGAAACAATTGGATAACTATGGATGACAGGTGGGCGGAGTATCTCCGGTCTGGGGGCTCTCCGAAGCCTTGAAGCTAGGGGGCCCACCCCAACAGAGGGATGGCCTTGGTGTGCGATCCCCCTAGTATTAGGGGGTCAGGGGCGATGCCCCAGCCACTTCGCCGTCAGCGACGGACGATTGCGCGCTCCGAAACGGCGGTACAGCGCGGTCACGTACTGGTGTGCCGTGTTGGTGCTCAGGTTGAGCTCGGAAGCGATCTGCTTTTCCGACAGACCCGTCAGCAACAGCAGCAGCACCTTGCGCTGGTGGGGCGGCAGCGGGCCGGAGGCCAGCACGGGGCCGTGGCTCAGGCTCAGCCAGTTCAGCCAGCGCGACAGGCCGGCCAAGGCCAGTTCCAGCGTGGCGCGGTGCGATTCGGTGAACGCGTCACGCCCTTGAGCGCGCATCAGGTGGAAGTGCATGCGCGCACCGCCGCTCATGGGCAGTGTCAGCGAGAGTTCCGGCCCTGTCATCTCGGCTGCACCAGGCTGGTGCAGGCTCCAGAACACCTGCGAGGCGATACAGGCCGTGCCGCCAGGTTGCGTGGAGGCCAGCAGTTCCCAGCGGATGCCGTCTGCGCCAAGCACCTGTGCCAGTCGCTGCAGCAGGTGGAGCAGCCCGGCGTCGACCTCGTGCGCAGACAGATCCTGGATCTCCTGCCACAGGCGGGGCAGCTCCAGGTGGCTGGCGGGTGGCGGTGCCAGGTCACGCGTCTCGAATGCAGACGCCAGGGCGACGCGGCGGACAGGGCGACGCTGCACCTGGCCCCAGCGGGCGAGTGCGTCGTCTTCCGGCTCCGGCAGCGGGGAAGCGTGACTGGGCAACATGGTGGGCTCCTTGAGTTTGGCGGCATCGTGCCGCAGCGCCGCCGGTCTTGCAACCGTACGAAAGGACGGATACCTGATGTGTAGTGTGTAAAAGTCACGGGCCACATCGAGCGTTGCGGATGGTGAAGCGAAGCGGCCCGCAAGGCATCCGGCCATTGGTACGGATGTGACGCGCTGTGTCACTGTGGGATCATCTGCGCCATGTACACCTTGTTATTCGTGGACGATCACCCGCTGTACCGGGAGGGTGTGCGCCGGGCCCTCACCGACGCGATGCCGGAGTTGCGCATTGTGCTGGCCAGCGGCACGGTGTCCGCGCTGGAGGTGTTGGCCGCCGAGCCCGACATCGACCTGTGCCTGTCGGATTTCCAGCTGCCTGACGGTGACGGGCTGATGCTTCTGGGCCAGGTGGCCCGCCAGCACCCCACCGTGGCGCGCGGCCTGCTGTGCGGCGCCCCCGATCCGGCGATGGCCCGCCAGGCCACGTCCCTGGGCTGCGTGGCTTGCCTGTCGAAGGACCGCGACATCGCCTCTCTGGGCGAAGCCTTGCGCAAACTGTTCGATGGCGGCTCGGTGTATGACGTCGAGCCTGCTGCGGTGATGGCGGTCGTGGCCCTGTCGGACAAGCGCAAGGAGATCCTGCGCCTGGCGGCCAAGGGCCTGTCCAACAAAGAGATCTCGGCGCTGCTGGGCATTTCCGAGCGCACCGTGAAGGACCACTGGTCCTACATTTTTGAACAGATGGGCGTGAGCAACCGCACCGAGGCGGTCAGCCAGGCTTTGCGAGAGCGTCTGCTCTGAGCGCAGGACGCGGTGCATGAGTGACCAGGCCGACGCTCGATCCCAACGTCTGCTGGCCGAGCAGGTGGAGCTGGCCTTCCGCGGCGCGCGCGGTGCCGGGCTGCTCAGCCTGCTGGCGCTGCTGACGGCCTGCGCCGCCTCGGTGGCGCTGTGGGACATGGTGCTGCACGAACGGCTGCTGTTGTGGCTGGTGGTGATGGTGCTGATCCAGGCGGCGGGCCTGTGGCTGCACCGGGCCTACGGCCGGCGCCTGGCCCGCGAAGAGGCGCCGGGCCAGGGCCGGGCACGCTGGTGGGCGCGCCTGAAGGTGGCGCAGGCCGGGGCCCTGGGCCTGGGCTGGAGCCTGGGGCTGGTGCTGCTGCACGACCCGGGCAACGTTTACACGCTGCTCTACCCGGCGTTCGGCATCGTGGTCGTGGCGGCAGGCAGCGCGGTGCTCTACACGGCGCTGATCTCCAGCCTGTACGCCTTCCTGGCAGGCAGTCTGCTGCCCTCGGTGGTTTACCTGCTGTGGCTGTCCGACACCTAT
>CALAKR010000210.1 GCA_937923225.1 uncultured Aquabacterium sp.
GGCAGCGGTAGCGGCGGTGTCGACGGCAGCGGAAGCAGCGTCGGTGGCAGCGGAAGCAGCCTCAACAGCCGACGAAGCGGCGTCGGAAGCGGCGGAAGCGGCGGCGTCAGCGGCAGCTTCTTCCTTCTTGCCGCAAGCGGCCAGAGCCATGGCGGCGATCAGCGAAGCCAGCAGGAGCGACTTTTTCATGCTTGTGTCCTCAAAAGGTGTGTCAAAAACCGGAAAGCGATTGGAACTGTGCTTGGAACCACTGGCCCCAAGAATATGAGACAGCAGTTGTTTGGATGTAGCGCACCAATGAGATGCGCAGCATTCAGACCGCGATTATATGCTGCTTCGGGCTATTCCCTATAAACCCAATGTCGTTACCGGCATAGCATCAATGGACCGTTGCGAAATCACATCACCAGCTTGCCACCATTCGCGCAAAGTGCTCGGCAGGCGGCTCCACAAACCGGTTCCGTGCTCGGCATCGAGCAGCGAGATACCCAGTTTGCCTTCCAGCACCAGCATCGGCCGCAGGCTTTGCAACGCGGAGGCTTCGTCCTCAGGCAATACCTTGCAACTGAGCTTGTGTGCCCAGGTGGTGCGCCAGCGCAACCACCGCGGGTGCTGCCTGGGCACGTGGCCCCAATCGGCGGCCAGCATCGTGCAATGCAGATGGCGCCCGCCCAGCGCCCACTGCTCCAGCGCTTCCACGCTGGCCTTCTCGCCCAGTGGCCACTGGCTGTAGTCGGCATCGAACATCAGCAGCGCGCCCGGTTGCGCAGCCGCTTCAGCCAACAAGGCGCGCACGGCATCGGACCAAGCCCCCCACCCGTCGAGGCGGCCACTGTCGTGCGCAGGATCGGACCAGGGGGCATTCATGGCGGGTTTCCTCAGCGTTGATCGGGCCTTATCGGCTTATGGGGCTCATGGCGCCGCATGCAGCCAGCCGTCTTCAGACCACTGGTCGAGCAACTCGCGGGCATCGGGGCTCGCGCTGGCGACATCGCGTGCACTGAGCCTACGGGCATCGGCCAGGCGGCGCAAGAGGCGCGCATCGGCCCCTGCCGCGCGCCAGGATTCGCCGTTGGCGAAGAGGTGCTTGTCGTCGTACATCATGCGCGTGCGAGGGTCGAGCACCACGCCCACACCGTCAGGCAATGGATCGCCCAGTTGGAACCACACCTTGGGCTTGGGCTCGGTCAGGATCTCGCCCAGGGCAGCGTGCAACTGCTGCGGATCGCGCAGGGCGCGCGTCACGGCCTCGAGCGCGAAGGCCTGCAGATCGGCGGGCATGCGGCCGGGCTCGATCGTGGCGGGCTGCGCCGGATCCTTGTAGAGCTGGCGCTTGCCGTCGTCGAGGTTCTCGGCCACGCGCACCAGCAATTCGGCAGCCAGCCCATTCGCATCGGGCGCCCGGAAACCGATGGAGCAGGTCATGCACTCGCCACCTTCAGCGATGCCATCGTGGGCCCAGCGCGGCGGCAGGTAGAGCATGTCGCCCGGCTCCAGCACCCAATCCTCCTCGGCCTCAAAATGGCTGAGGATCTTGAGCGGCATGTCGGGCAACAGGCTGTCGTCTTTGAGTCGGCCAATGCGCCAGCGGCGCTTTCCGTGCACCTGCAGCAGGAACACGTCGTACGAATCGTAGTGCGGACCCACGCCGCCGCCTTCGGTGGCGTAGGAGATCATCAGGTCATCGAGCCGGGCCTCGGGCACGAAGCGAAAGCGGGTGAGCAGTTCGTGCGCGGCCGGCACGTGCAGGTCCAGGCCCTGCACCAGCAGCGTCCAGGCGGGCTGCGTGAGTGGCGGCAGCGACTTGCGAGCCAGCGGGCCGTGCGCCAGGCGCCAATTGGCCGTGGGTGCACCGGCCTTGGCCTTTCCGCGCGTCTTCGCGGGTTGGGCCGCCCCACCCTGCTCATGGACGATCAGGCGCGATTCGACATCCTCCTGCCCGGCCAGCGCGAACAGCGCCGCACGGTCCAGCGGCGGTTTCACGCCCGGCACGGCCTGGCGGATCAGCAGCGGCTTTTTTTGCCAGTGGCGGCGCATGAAGGTGTCAGGCGACAGGGCGCCCAGCAGGGGCGTGGGCGTGCTCAGCGCGGCACCCTCGGGCTGGTGAGCGGCACGCGGGGCCTTGGTTTTTTCAGTCAGGGTCTTTGGGCGGTTCATAGGGCGCCATTGTGCGGCGTGAGATGATTCGGGGCATGGACATTCGCAACCCCTGCGTGGTGAGCCTGACCTGGCGTCTCGAAGACGCCCAAGGCGAGCTCATCGATGAATTGAACGAGCCGATGGAATTCTTCTTCGGCGGTGACGACCTGCTCAGCAAGGTCGAAGAGGCCCTCATGGGCCAATCCACGGGCTTTGAAGCCGCCCTTCACCTGGAGCCGGAGCACGCCTTCGGTGACTACCACAGCGAGCTGGTCTTCTTCGAGCCGCGCGAGATCTTCCACGAGGCGGTCGAAGAAGGCATGCAGTTCGACGGCCCGCCCGAAGGCAGCCAGACGCCGGACATGCCCAAGGACGCGATCTATACCGTCACCGAGGTGTACGACACCCACGTGGTGATGGACGGCAACCACCCGCTGGCCGGCATCGCGCTGAACCTGTCGCTCAAGGTGATCGACGTGCGTGAGGCCACGGAAGACGAGATCGAGCAGGGCTCGGTGGCCCAGTCCATCTTCAGCTTCGCGCCGGAAGGCAGCGAAGGTGGCGCGGCGGACGAAGACATCCCGCCAGGCGCCACGCTGCACTGAGCCGCGCGGCCTGAGTGGCCTGATCCGGGTGATCAGGCCTTGCCGGTAGAGCCGAAACCGCCCTGCCCGCGCTCGGTGCCTGCACCGAACTCGCTGACCACGTTGAAGCGGGCCTGCACCACCGGCACGATCACCAGTTGCGCGATGCGCTCCATGGGCTGAATCGTGAAGGCGGCGCTGCCGCGGTTCCAGCAGCTCACCATCAGCGCCCCCTGGTAATCCGAATCGATCAGGCCGACCAGGTTGCCCAGCACGATGCCGCTCTTATGGCCCAGGCCGGAGCGCGGCAGGATCATGGCCGCCAGATTGGGATCGCCCAGATGCAGCGACAGCCCCGTGGGGATCAGCTCGGCCTGGCCGGGCTGCAGCACCAGGGGCTGGTCCAGGCAGGCACGCAGGTCCAGGCCGGCGCTGCCAGGCGTGGCATAGGCGGGCAGAACCTCGGCCATGCGCGGGTCCAGGATCTTCAGGTCGACGGATACGGTGCTCATCGAAGGGGCTCGGGTCGGCAAGGTGATGGATAAAGGGCGTCGTGCGGGCCGGTTCAGTGGCCGGCGGCGCGCAGGCGGGCGGCGATGTCGTGCATCAGTTCGCGCGCCAGGGTGAGCTTGTCGGCGGTGCTGCCATCGGCTGGCAGAGAGCGGTGGCTGTCGGCATCGACCACCAGCAGGCTGTTGTCGTCGCGACCGAAGGTGGCGGGGCCCATGTTGCCCACGATCAGCGGCAGCTTCTTTCGCACGAGCTTGGCGCGGGCGTGCTCCAGCAGGTTCTCGCTCTCGGCGGCAAAGCCCACGCAGTAAGGCGGCTGCCGCAGGCCGGCCACGGCGGCCAGGATGTCGGGGTTCTCGGTGAGCTCGAAGGTGGGCGCGGCCTTTTTGCCGTCCTTCTTGATCTTGTGCGCGTTGAGCGTGGCCGGGCGCCAGTCGGCCACGGCCGCGGTGGCGATGAAGACCTCATGGCTGGCGGCCTGCGGCAGCACCACGTCGTGCATCTGCTGGGCGGTGGTCACGTTGACACGCGCCACACCACGTGGCGTGGGCAGGTGCACGGGCCCAGCCACCAGGGTGACCTGGGCGCCCATCTCGGCCGCTGCGCGCGCCATCGCGAAGCCCATCTTGCCGCTGGAGTGGTTGGTGATGCCGCGCACCGGGTCGATCGGCTCGAAGGTGGGGCCAGCGGTGATCAGCAGGCTGCGGCCGGCGAGCACCTTGGGCTGGAAGTGCGCGATCAGTTCATCGAGCAGTTCCTCGGCTTCGAGCATGCGGCCATCGCCCACCTCGCCGCAGGCCTGGTCGCCCGAATCGGGGCCGAGGAGGCGGGTGCCATCCAGGCGAAGCTGCGTCACGTTGCGCTGCGTGGCCGGGTGCGACCACATCTCCCGGTTCATCGCGGGGGCCACCAGCAGCGCGCAGGTTTCGCGCGGGCGGGCCAGGCACAGCAGGCTGAGCAGTTCGTCGGAACGGCCCTGCGCCAGCTGCGCCATCACATCGGCGCTGGCCGGTGCGATCACGATGGCCTCGGCCCAGCGCCCCAGGTTGATGTGGGGCATGTTGTTGGGCTCGCGCGTGTCCCACTGGCTGGTCACCACGGCGTGGCCCGAGAGGGCCTGCATGGTGACGGCGGTGATGAAAGACTCGGCGGCCGGCGTCATCACCACCCGCACCTCGGCGCCGTGGCGCGTGAGCAGGCGGACCAGTTCGGCCGACTTGTAGCAGGCGATGCCACCGGACAGGCCCAGCACGATGCGCCGGCCTTGCAGATCTTGGCGTTCAGCTTGGCGTTCAGACATGGGCGGACTCTGGCCAATCAGGGGTGATGGCAGCAGCCGCGGCCGCCGCCCAGGTCGAAGAACTCGACCTCGCCGGTTTCCAGCGAATACTCGGCGCCGACGACCAGCAGGCCATCGTCCTGGATCAGTTGCTCCAGGATGGGCGAGCCGTGGCGCAGGTGATCCACCGACACACCCACGTTGCTGCGCACCGCCTGGTGCACCAGGGCGTCCAGGTCATGGCGCAGTTCGGTATTCATCAGGCCCTCGACGGAGGGGCGCACACGGTCCACGATGGCGGCCAGGTTGCGCGACTGGTTCCCGGCCGGGCGCTGCAGCTCTTCGATGGTGGCCAGGATGGCCCCGCAGCGCGAATGGCCCAGCACCACCACCAGGCGGGTGCCGAAGCGCGAGGCGGCGAACTCGACGCTGCCCACCTGCGAGGGCGCCACCACATTGCCGGCCACACGGATCACGAACAGATCGCCCAGGCCCTGGTCGAACACGATCTCGGCCGGCACACGGGAATCGGAGCAGCCCAGGATGATGGCGATGGGCTCCTGCGATTGCGCCAGGGCGAAGTGCTTGGCCGGCAGAGGCTCATTGCCCTTGAGGCTGGCCACGAAACGTTGGTTGCCCTCGCGCAGGCGGTCAAGGGCTTCTTGTGCTGTCAGCATGGAAATCAGTTCTGTTGCTCGCGCCAGGCCTTGGGCGTGGTGCCCTCCCAGCGCTTGAAAGCGGCCGTGAAGGCGCGGCGGTCGGAAAATCCCAGGCGGGCGCTGATGTCGTCGATGGACACACTGCCCTGCTTGAGCCACTGGCAGGCCAGACGGTGGCGCATGCGGGCCTGCACGTGCAGGTAGCTGTCGCCCTCGTCCTTGAGACGGCGTTGCAGGGTTCGGGCGTGCAGGTTCAGGCGCTCGGCCATGTCCTCGATGCCGAGGGCCAGCAGGTCGGGCTCGCGGGAGATCAAATCCTCGATCTCGGCCGCCACGCCCTGGCGGCGCACCTCCTTGCCCAGGCGCTGCTCGGCCAGGAAATGGGCCTGCTCGTGCAGGGCCGGGAAGGCGCCTTCCAGCGGAGTGTCCAGGATGCGGCGCTCGAACACCAACGCATCATGCGCCTGGTTGTAGGACACCGGCACGTTGAAATACTTGCGGATCTCATCCGCGTAGCCCTCGGGCGCCGGGCCCTTGAGCTCCACGCCGATGAAGCCGTCCTCGCTGCCCTGCAGGTTGCGGCCGAACTTGCGCACGCTGGCCAAAATGCCCTGGGATACCAGGTGCAGCGGCAGGCCAAAGCTGTCCACATTGGGCACGGGCACGTCGAAGCTGATGACCACGCGGGCCACATCGCCCTCTTCCACCAGCTCGATCTTGATCCAGGGCAGCACCACGCGGCGCGCCAGGTCGGCCACCTTCAGCGCGTCGCGCAAGGTGGCGCTGGTGGTCAAAAGAGTCTCAAACTCGGGCAGGGATTCGAAGGCGAAGGTGTCGCCCAGCACCAGCGGGAAGTACTTGTCGGGCGACATGGCTACGCACTGCTCCAGCACGGAGATCAGCTGCAGCGGCGAGACCCGGGCGTCTTCCAGCCGGATCAGGTCGATCTTGAAGCCCGCCTCTTTGAAGAGGGGCTGGACATTGAAGCCGCACTTGGCCGCCGCCTTGATCCAGCTCGAAAGCATGAACAGCGGGATGGGCTTGATGCCCAGGGCCTCGAGCATGGCGTTGGGGATGGGAATACGCATAAAAGAAATCGGCACACCCGGGCGGGGTGTGCCGAAGTCTAACCAACTAACGCGACCACGCGCCGGGAAATGTCAACGCGCCGGCACTTGACGGAATCCGTCAAATACCTTGCGGATGTCACCGGACGCCCATGGCCGTGCGCATCAACTCGCTGGCCTCGATCGGGTCACGGTTGAGGTTGAAGGCAGCCAGCCATTGCTCGTAACCAGGCTGGTCTTCTTCCTGCCAAGGGTGGAACTTGCGGCCGTAGTACGGGAAATAGGGCTTGATCAGAGGCGTCAGCAGGCCACGCGGGCCCATCGCCCACAGGGTGCCCTTGATGATCATCTTGCGGCGCTCCCACCACGAGAAACCATCAGCCTCGAGCAGTTGATTGAGGAAGCGCTGGATCACCACCGGGAAGATGATGGTGGTTTCGAGCATGGCCAGCACGCGGGTGAAGTAGCTCACCTTGGCGTAGTCCTGCATCACGTCGTAGGCCACGCCCTTGTGCTCGACCTCTTCGATGGCATGCCACGAGTACATGGCGCGCACGCGGTGGTCGGCATCGCGCAGCACGTCGCGCTTGTCGAACAGGCTGTGGGCGCCGATGGAGGTGAAGTGCTCCAGCGCGCAGGTGATGGCCAGCGTGTACTCACGGCTGCGCGAGCCGCGGTACTTCACGAAGAGCAGGTCTTCCAGCCACTTCATCATGCTGTCGACGTCGATGCCCTGGGCGCGCAGCCGGTCGTTGTACTGGTTGTGCACCATGCTGTGCTGGGCTTCCTGGCGGTTGAAGCCCTTGATCTCGTCGAGCAGCTTGGGATCGCTGATGCGATCGCGGTAGTCACGCACGCAGGTCATGAAGAAGCGCTCGCCCGGCGGGAAGATCAGCGACAGCGCGTCAAACAGGCGCGTCTTGTAAGGGTCGCCGCCGAACCAGTATTTCGGGATGTCTGGTGCGTCAAGATGGAAATTCAGGCGCTCACGCGGCACGATCGGATGCTGCCCGGATTGCTCAGGTGTGGCCATGGATGTCTCTTCGGTACTCTTGTTTGACGATGGCTTGACTGTAGAAAAACTCACCCGCGCGCCACAGGATGGGCGATGACAGCAGGGATGCCAGAGCGACAGGCAGCACCTAGTGTTTTCCCGCAAATTGACACAAAAAAGGCCCCGAAGGGCCTGTGATGCATGGAGAAAACGTAAGGGGTGCGTGTCAGGCCAGGGCCATGGCGGCGCGGGTCTGCTCGCTGGCCTTGATCGGATCGCCGCTGGCGTTGAAGGCCGCCAGCCAGTGCTCGTAGCCGGGCTGTTCGGTTTCCTGCCAGGGGTGGTAGCCGGGCTTGTAGTACGTCCAGTAGTGCTTGAGCATGGGCTGCAGCAAGCCGCCCGGCTTGAACAGCCACCACAGGCCTTTGCGCATCAGGTTCATGCGCTGCCAGAAGGTAAATCCGTCGTGGATGAACAGCTGCCGCTGGATCACGAAGATGGTCCGCGGGAACATGAAGCTGGCATGCACCAGAGCCCAGACACGCTTGAGGTAGCCCACCTTGGCATAGTCTTCCATCACGTCGTAGGCCACGCCCTTGTGCTCGACCTCTTCGATGGCATGCCACGAGTACATGGCGCGCACGTTGGGGTGCGCCTCCTTCATCACGTCGCGCTTGTCGAACAGGCTGTGCGCGATGATGGACGTGAAGTGCTCCAGCGCCGAGGTGGCGGCCAGGTTGTAGCCCTTGCTGTACTTACTGCGGTATTCCTTGTTGAGCAGCTTGTCGACGTAGCCCGTGAGCTTGTCGACATCGACGCCTTGGCGGCGCAGGCGATCGTTGTCCTGGCGGTGCACCATGCTGTGCTGGGCTTCCTGGCGGTTGAAGTCCTTGATGTCCTGCAGCAGCTTGGGGTCGGCGATCTGGTCGCGGAAATCACGCACGCAGTTCATGAAGTACTTCTCGCCCGGCGGGAAGATCAGCGACAGCGCATCCCAGAAACGGCTCTGGAAGGCGTCACCGCCCATCCAGTACTTGGGGATGCTGGGATCGTCCAGATTGAACTGGAGCTTCTCGCGCGGCACGATGGGGTGCACGGCGGGCGATGAGGCGTTCGTATTTTGTGTTGTCATCGTCATCTCCTCTGCGGAACCTCGGAACACGATGACCGCACTGTAGGCAGGCAGCAGCCCGCCTCACAGGATGCGAGATGACAGGTAGGAATCGGCGCCGACAAATGCAGTAATGAAAAAAGGCCCCGAAGGGCCTTTGTGCATCCGGGAAGCAGAGGGGATCAGACCAGCGCCATCGCCACGCGCGTTTCTTCGCTGGCCTTGACCGGATCGCCGCTGGCATTGAAGGCGGCCAGCCACTGCTCGTAGCCGGGCTGCTCGGTTTCCTGCCAGGGGTGGTAGCCGGGCTTGTAGTACGTCCAGTAGTGCTTGAGCATGGGCGCCAGCATGCCGCCGGGCTTGAGCAGCCACCACAGGCCGCCGCGGAACAGCTTGATCCGCTCCCACTTCGAGTAGCCATCATGGGCCAGCAGTTGCTGGCCGATCGTGTAGATGATCTTGGGGAACAGGTAGGTGGCGTGCACCAGGGCGATGGTGCGCTTGAAGTAGCCCACCTTGGCGTAGTCGACCATCACGTCGTAGGCCACGGCCTTGTGCTCCACCTCCTCGATGGCGTGCCACGAGTACATGGCGCGCACATTGGGGTGGGCTTCCTTCATGATGTCGCGCTTGTCGAACAGGCTGTGCGCGATGATGGACGTGAAGTGCTCCAGCGCCGAGGTGATGGCCAGGTTGTAGCCCTTGGTGTACTTGGCGCGGAAGCCCTTGTTGAGCATGTCGTCGACATAGGCGGTGTGCTTGTCGACATCCACACCCTGGCGGCGCAGGCGATCATTGTCCTGGCGGTGCACCATGCTGTGCTGGGCTTCCTGGCGGTTGAAGTCCTTGATGTCCTGCAGCAGCTTCGGATCCTGGATCTGGTCCCGGAAATCGCGCACGCAGTTCATGAAGTACTTCTCACCTGGCGGGAAAGTGAGCGACAGGGCATCCCAGAAGCGGCTCTGGAAGGCGTCGCCGCCCACCCAGTGCTTGGGAATGCTGGGATCGTCCAGATTGAACTGGAGTTTCTCGCGCGGCACGATGGGGTGCACGCCGGTGAAGGGGGTGTTCGAACTGCTGCTCATCGTCATCTCCTCTGTGGTTCTTCGGAACCACGATGACCCAACTTTAGATGGGGCTTTCCCAAAACGACAGGATACAGAGTGACATGAGGGAATCGGTGCTGACATTAAATGACCAGCATAAAACCTCGGTTCGCAAGTTAACGCACATGCATTGCTACGTCAGGCGCGAAAAAGGCTCCCGAAGGAGCCTTTGAAGGGACGGTGCGTGTGGCGCAGCTCAGAGACGCTCGGCCACCCAGGACTGCACGCTGTCCAGCGCCTTGGGCAGGCCCGAGGCATCGGTGCCGCCGGCCATGGCCATGTCGGGCTTGCCGCCGCCCTTGCCGCCCACCTGCTGGGCCACGAAGTTGACCAGTTCGCCGGCTTTGACCTTGCCAATGCTGTCAGCCGTCACGCCGGCAGCGATCTGCACCTTGCCACCCTCGACCGCCGCCAGCACGATGGCTGCCGTCTTGAGCTTGTCCTTGAGCTTGTCCATGGTGTCGCGCAGGGTCTTGGCATCGGCGCCTTCCAGCGTGGCGGCCAGGACCTTGAGGCCCTTCACGTCGACCGCCTTGGACATCAGTTCATCACCCTGGCTGGAGGCCAGCTTGCCTTTGAGGGCGGCGATTTCCTTTTCCAGCGCGCGGATCTGATCCTGTGCGGCGGCCACGCGGGCCGGCACCTCGGCAGGCGCGGCCTTGAGCAGCGCGGCCAGGCCCTTGACGGTGCCTTCCAGGCCCTGGGTGTAACTCAGGGCATTGGCGCCTGTGACCGCCTCGACGCGGCGCACGCCGGCGGCCACGCCACCTTCAGCCACGATCTTGAACAGGCCGATGTCACCGGTGCGGCGCACGTGGGTGCCGCCGCACAGTTCCTTGGAGGTGCCGATGCTCAGCACACGGACCTCGTCACCGTACTTCTCGCCGAACAGCA
>CALAKR010000211.1 GCA_937923225.1 uncultured Aquabacterium sp.
TCGTCGCCTGCCGAGCAGATCCTGTCCTTCCCCGCCCATTACCTGCTGCGCTTCATGGCCAGCCACCAGATGCTGCAGGTCTCGGATCGCCCCGAATGGCGGGTGGTGAGCGGAGGCTCGTCCAGCTACATCCGTGCCATGCGTCTTAGCTGGGCGGTGCAGGAGCGGCTGTCCAGCCGGATACAGTCGGTGACCCGGTCGGCGCATGGTGTGACGGTGGTGTCCCGGCATGGTGCCGAGTTCTTTGACCAGGTCGTGCTGGCCTGCCACGCCGACCAGGCACTGGCCTTGCTGCACGACGCCGTGCCCGCGGAACAGTCCGTCCTGGGGGCCATTCGTTACCAGCCCAATGACACGGTGCTGCACACGGATGCGCGACTGCTGCCTCGACGCCGCAAGGCCTGGGCTGCATGGAACGCGCGCGTGCCGAAGGTGTCCGCTCAGACCTGCACCGTGAGCTACTGCATGAACCTGCTGCAGGGGTTGGAGGCGCCCGAGCCGCTGATCGTCACGCTCAATGGCACGCACGAGATCGATCCGGCGCGCATCCTCCGGCGCATGCAGTACCACCATCCCGTCTACACGCACGAGTCGGTGGCGGCCCAGGCCCGCAAGTCCGAGATCCAGGGGCAGCGCCGTACCTGGTTCGCTGGCGCTTACTGGGGCTGGGGCTTTCATGAGGATGGCATGCGCAGTGCCGTGGAGGTGGCTTGCGGCCTGGGGGTGGAGTGGCCGGCCGCGGTCACTGACGGGGGCCTGCCGGTCGGCGCTGGCCTGCCGCATCAGGCCCAGCCCCGTGACGAGGCCATGGCATGAACCGGCCCGCACCCACACCCCCCTTGGCCAGCGCCGTGTACGAGGGCACGGTGAGCCACCACCGGCATGTCCCACGGCCACATGGCTTCAGCTACCGCATGGCCCAGCTCTACCTGGACCTCGACGAGATCGACACGGTGTTCCAGCAACGTTGGCTCTGGTCAGTGGATCGGCCCAACCTCGCGGCCTTCCATCGACGGGACTACCTGGGGCCACCCGAGCGAGGGCTGGCCGACGCCGCCCGAGACCGCGTGCAGCAGGTGCTGGGGCGCCGGCCTGCCGGTCCGGTGCGTCTGCTCACCCACCTGCGCTACGCCGGCTACGTCTTCAACCCGGTGAGCTTCTACTACTGCTTCGAGCCTGACGGCGAAAGACTGGACAGCATCGTCGCGGAGATCACCAACACCCCCTGGAAGGAGCGGCACAGCTATGTGCTGGGCGTGGAGAAGGCAGACCACCATGGCCGTGCACTGCACTGGCGCTTCGACAAGCGCTTTCACGTCTCGCCCTTCATGGCCATGCACCGCGAGTACGACTGGCGCTTCACGCCACCGGCCGACGACTTGCGCGTGCACATGACCGTGCTCGACAGCGGTCGGCCCGAGTTCGTGGCCGATGCCCGGCTGCGGCGCCGCCCGCTGGATGGCGCCGCATTGCGCCGCGTGCTGTGGCGCTACCCGCTCATGACCGCCCAGGTGATCGGCGCCATCCATTGGCAGGCGCTTCAGCTGTGGCTCAAGCGAACCCCTGTTCACGACCATCCGAAGACCGAAGGAGGCACTCCATGAGCAATGTCATCGATCACCGCGCTGCGTCGTCGGCGCCGCCGGCTGTGGGGCGCATCGGTGCCCTCGACCTGATGCTGCGTGAGCGGCTGCTGGTGCAGGTCGCTGCCTTGAAAGGCGGCCGCATCGTGCTGAGCGACGCCGTGGGTCACGTCGATCTGGGCGAGCCCGGTAGCGAGTTCACCATCCATCTGGAGGTGCGCGACCCTGCCTTCTACCGGGCGGTGGCGGCGCAAGGCAGCGTCGGCGCGGGTGAAGCCTACATGCAAGGGCACTGGCACTGCGATGACCTGGTCGGTCTGATCCGCCTGCTGGTGCGCAACCGCGATCTGGTCGATGGCATGGAGACAGGCCTGGCCCGGCTGGGGGCCTGGGCCCTGCGCGCCTGGCACGCCCTGCGCCGCAACACGCGCGAGGGCAGCCGCCGCAACATCGCGGCCCATTACGACCTGGGCAATGACTTCTTCTCGCTGTTCCTGTCGAGCGATCTGATGTATTCGTCGGCCTTGTGGGCGGGCGAGGACGACACGCTGGAGGCGGCCTCCGCTCGCAAGCTGGAGGCCATCTGCCGCAAGCTGCAGCTCAAGCCCTCCGACCGTGTCATCGAGATCGGCACCGGCTGGGGCGGCTTCGCGCTGCACGCGGCACGCCATCACGGCTGCCACGTCACCACCGCGACGATTTCTCGCGAGCAGCATGCCCTGGCCACCGAGCGCGTGCGGCAGGCCGGCCTGCAGGATCGCATCACCGTGCTGCTGCAGGACTACCGCGATCTGACGCACACCTATGACAAGCTCGTCTCCATCGAGATGGTGGAAGCCATCGGGGCCCCCTATCTCGATACCTACTTCGGCAAGCTGGGCAGTCTGCTCAAGCCTGATGGGTTGGCTCTGGTGCAGGCCATCACGATCGAGGATCACCGCTATGAGCAGGCTGTGGTGGCAGTTGATTACATCAAACGCTTCATCTTCCCGGGCAGCTTCATCCCGTCCGTGAACGCCCTGCTGTCGGCCAAGACGCGGGCCAGCGACCTGGGCCTGGTGCATCTGGAGGATTTCGGGCTGTCGTATGCGCGAACCCTGCAGGCCTGGCGCACGCGCTTCATCGCGGCGCTACCCCAGGTGCGTGCCCAAGGTTTCGACGAATGCTTCATCCGCATGTGGGATTTCTACCTTGCCTATTGCGAGGGCGGCTTCCGGGAACGCTCCATCGGTGTCGCCCACCTGCTGATGGCCAAGCCGGGCTATCGCCCGCATCAACAGGAAGGCGCGGTGTCATGACGGGTGCCCTGATGCCGCTGGGGGTCGTATGGGCGATCTCGGCCATGACGATGGTGTTGGGCTGGGTGTGGCAACGCCGGCGTGACAACGCGGGCATCGTCGATGTGCTGTGGGCGGCGGGGCTGGCTTGCTCAGCCGTCGTGATCGCGCTGTTCGGCGATGGCTCGGTGCTGGTGCGCTTGCTGCTGGCGGTGCTGGGCGGCGCGTGGGGCGTGCGGCTGGCCTGGCATCTGTGGCGCCGCGTCAGCCGGGAAACGGAAGACGGCCGCTACCGCGCCTTGCGCGAGCACTGGCAGGGCAGCCAACTCAAGTTTTTCCTGTTCTTCCAGGCGCAGGCCGTCCTGGTGCTGCTGTTCTCGCTGCCCTTCCTGGCCGCGTCGCGTGCGTCGCCTGAATCGGCGGTGTGGGCTGTGCTCGCGGGCATCGTGTGGCTGGCCTGCGTGGCCGGCGAGAGCATGGCCGACGGCCAGTTGGCACGCTTTCGCGCGGATCCGGCGAACGGCGGGCGCGCCTGCCGCGTGGGCTTGTGGCGCTACTCCCGCCATCCGAACTATTTCTTCGAATGGCTGCACTGGTTCAGCTATGTGCTGCTGGCCGTGGGCTCGCCATGGTGGGGCCTGGCCTGGCTGGGGCCCGTCCTGATGTATGTCTTCCTGCGCTACCTCAGCGGCGTGCCTTTCACTGAAAAGCAGGCACTGCGCACCCGGGGCGAGGACTATGCCGAGTACCAGCGCACCACACCGATGCTGTTTCCCTGGTTTCCCAGAACACCTTGATGACAGGAGATCATGATGAACCCCTTACCGACTACCGGCACAGCCCACTTGCACGCCGGGCAGGCTGCTGAACTGGCCACCGACCGCCCGGCGCCGGGCCTGCTGGGCCTGGCCGAACGCCGCATGGTGCCTGACGCGCTGCTGCGGCTGGGCATACGCCGTCTCTGTGCGCAGCGCCTGGCCGAGGAATCTGCCGGAGGCGTCTCGCAGCAGGCCGAGCGCTTCAACAAGCGCCTGGCCGAACTGCGGCAAAGCCCCATCGCCATCCACACGGATGCGGCCAACACGCAGCACTACGAGCTCCCGCCCGCCTTCTTCAAGCTGTGCCTGGGCCGGCGCCTGAAGTACTCCAGTGCCTACTACCCCAGCGGGCTCGAGACCCTGGATCAGGCCGAGGACGCCATGCTGGCCCTGTATGGCGAGCGGGCCGAACTGGCCGATGGGCAGCGCATTCTCGAGCTGGGCTGCGGCTGGGGCTCGCTCACCCTGTGGATGGCCGAACGCTTTCCCAATGCCTGGATCACGGCCGTGTCCAACTCACGCCCGCAGCGCGAACACATCGAGGCCCAGTGCCTGGAGCGCGGCCTGAGCAATGTGCGCGTGATCACCTCCGATGTGAACCGCCTGACGCTGGAGGCCGGACAGTTCGACCGCTGCGTGTCCATCGAGATGTTCGAGCACATGCGCAACTACGACAGCCTGATGGCCCGCATCGGCCAGTGGCTGCAGCCCGGCGGCAAGCTGTTTGTGCACATTTTCGCGCACCGCACCCACATGTACCCGTTCGAGACGCAGGGCGAAGACAACTGGATGGGCCGCCACTTCTTCACGGGCGGCATCATGCCGGCGGCCGACACGCTGCTGTGCTTTCAGAACGACCTGCGTCTGCAGCAGCGCTGGCTGGTCGACGGAACTCATTACCAGCGCACGGCCAACCACTGGCTGCACAACCAGGACAGGCAGCATGATGCCGTGATGGCCGTGCTGCAGCAGGCCTATGGCCGCGAAGGGGCGGCGCTGTGGGCCCAGCGCTGGCGCATGTTCTGGATGGCCTGTGCCGAGCTGTTCGGCTTTGAGGCGGGCCAGCAGTGGCTTGTCGCCCATTACCGTTTTGAAAGGCCGCAGTCATGAGCAACCAGCGCACCGTGACCCTGCTGAGCGCCGTGATGTTGATGCTGGGACTGGGCGCCTGTGGAGGCGGCAAGGAAGGGCTGCCGCCCGTGCCGCGCGTCGCCCAGGTAGATCTCCAGCGCTTCATGGGGGACTGGTACGTGATCGCCAGCGTCCCGTCCTTCCTGGAAAAGGACACCTACGATGCGGTCGAGTCCTACGAGATCCGGCCTGATGGCCGCATCCAGACCACCTTCCGCTACCGACAGGGTGGGCATGACGAGCCCATCAAGACCATGCGCCCCATCGGCACCGTCAAGCCCGGCACGGGCAACGCGCTGTGGGACATGCAATTTTTCTGGCCCATCCAGGCCGAGTACGTGATCAGCTACCTCAGCGAAGACTACAGTCAGACCATCGTGGCCCGCAATGCCCGTGACCTGGTGTGGATCATGGCTCGCACCCCGCGCATCTCCGAGGCCGACTACCAGGCCAACCTGGCACGCATCGCCGCAATGGGCTATGACACGGGGCAGTTGCGCAAGGTGCCGCATCTCGCCCACCAGCCCTAACGGGCGGGCGAGCCCCAGCGGCGGTTGGGGGCGCCCAGCCTGCTCGCCCATCCGTACAGGCCGAGTGCGGCCCAGGTGAAACGGGTCAGTGCCTGCAGGCGAGTGTCAGCGTCCTTGCCTCCAACCCGCGTCGTGTCCA
>CALAKR010000212.1 GCA_937923225.1 uncultured Aquabacterium sp.
ACCTGGAAGAGTCTGAACGCCGTTTCAGAGAGCTGGTCGAATCGATGGACGACTGCGTGTACGTGGCCACCCAGCATCACCGGCATTTCGTTTACCTAAGCCCGCGCACGCAGGCCGTGATGGGCATTTCGGCCGACGCCCTGCAGCGTGACGCCAGCCTCTTCGACAGCCTCGTCATCCCCGAAGACCGCCACCTGCTGGCCCCTGCGACGCCGGACACCGACGCCCCGCAGGACGAGCCTCAGCCCACCGACCAGGTGCTGCGCATCCAGCACCCCGCGCGCGGACTGCGCTGGCTACGCCGCCGCAGCCATGCCCGCCGCCTGGACAGCGACGAATGGCGTGTCTACGGCCTGGTCTCCGACGTGACCGACGAACACCAGCAGGCCCTGGAGCTGCAGCGCGCCCGCGATGCCGCGGAAAGCGCCAGCCAGGCCAAGAGCCAGTTCATGGCCAGCATGAGCCATGAGATACGCACGCCCATGAACGCCATCCTGGGCATGACGGAACTGCTGATGGGCACCAACCTCAGCGACAAGCAGCGCCGCTACGCCCAGTCGGTGTTCCGCTCGGGGGAATCGCTGCTCGAGATCATCAACGACATCCTCGATTTCTCGAAGATCGAGGCTGGCCGTCTGGAACTGGCGCCCACCGATTTCTCGCTGCAGACCATGCTGGACGACACGCTGGAGCTGATGGCCCCGCGTGCGCACGAGAAGGGCCTGGAGATCGCCTCGCACTTCCAGCCGGGGCTGCCGCCTGTCATCCACGCTGATTCGCTGCGGCTGCAGCAGATCATCACCAACCTGGTGGCCAATGCCGTCAAGTTCACCGAGCGCGGCGAGGTGGTCGTCAATGTGCGCCGGGTCGACGCCCATCTGAGCCGCACCGCCACCGACCTGGTCGGCCAGACCATCGAGCTGGAATTCAGCGTGCGCGACACCGGCATCGGCATCGCGGCCGAGGACACGCCCAAGCTGTTCAGCGCCTTCACACAGGCCAATGCCGGCCTGGCACGCCGTTATGGCGGCACCGGCCTGGGCCTGGCCATCACCAAGCAACTGGTCGAGCTGATGCACGGCCAGATCGAAGTGCAGAGCGCCCCGGGCGTGGGCTCCGAGTTCATCTTCCGCGTCCCCGTGGTCGTGGCCAGCATGAACGCCGACCTCGCCATGCTCGAAGAAATCGACATGCCGGCCCTGCACATGCTGGTGGTGGACGACAACGCCACCAACCTGACGGTGGTGGAGAACATCCTGTCGGCCTGGGGCATGCGCGTGACCTGCGCCCGCGACGGCCAGGAGGCGCTGGACATCCTGCTGGCCTCGGCCACCGACCTGGACGTGGACATGGCCCTGGTGGACATGAACATGCCGCGCCTGGACGGCCTGGGGTTCGCCGAGCAACTGCGCAAATCCGGACGCTACCCGCAGCTCAAGCTCGTGCTGCTGTCGTCCATGTCGACGGTCGATGATGTGCGCCGCTCGCAGGATTCCGGCTATGACCGCTTCGTGCCCAAGCCCCTGCGCAAGACCGAACTTCGCCAGGCCATTCTGGGCCTGTCCGCAGATCTTATGCCGCCCTCGGCAGACATGGTGCAGCTGCGCCTGAACGTGCTGGTGATCGAAGACAATCTGGTCAACCAGGAGGTCTGCAGCCACATGCTCTCGCGTGCAGGATGCACGGTTCACCTGGCCAATTCGGCCATGGAAGGGCTGCGTCGCCTGTCCGAGGATGTGTACGATGTCGTACTTATGGACATCCAGATGCCAGGCATGGACGGCGTGGAGGCACTTCAACTGTTTCGCAACCCGAGACAGGGGCGTTTCAATTTCGCGACACCGCCCGCCTCCACCCCCGTGATCGCCGTGACGGCCAACGCCCTGGAAGGTGACGAGCAGCGCTTCCTGGGCCTGGGCTTCGATGCCTACCTGTCCAAGCCCTTCCGCATGCAGCAGCTGGTGCGCGTGCTGCAGAACACTGTCACGCGCCCGGCGCCGGCACGTGCCCCCGCGCCGGCCGCGGTGGCGCCCCCTGCCGAGCCCACGGCACCGCCCCAGCCCTCCTGGCGCGAAGTCTTCGAGGAAGTGGCCGTGCAGCGCCTGATCGAACTCGACCCCGATGGCCGCAACAACCTGCTGGACAGGGTCACCCGCATGTTCGCCAACTCGGTTGACAAGTACATTGGTCAACTGGAGGATGCTTGGCGTGCGGGTGATCTCAAGACAGTCCGGGACGTCGCGCACACCATGAAGTCTTCGTCGGCCAACCTCGGGGCACTCAAGTTGTCACACAGTTGTGTCGAAATCGAAACCGTGATTCGTGAACAAACGGGAGACGATTTGGGGCCACTCATCATCGCCCTCCAGGACGAGGCCAAGCGCGTCATTGCCGCCCTGCCCCTGCTGAGGGAGGCTGCGCCATGAGCCTGTACGCGCCATTCGATGACGACACCGTGGTGGAACAGCCGCGCGTGTTGCTCGTTGACGACGACGAGGTGAACCTGCTGCTGACCTCCATCGCGCTGCGCGAGCGAGGGTTTTCCATCGTAGAGGCCTCCTCCGGCGAAGACGCGCTCCAGCGCATCTCCGACTGGCTGCCCGATGTGGTTGTGCTCGACGCCGTGATGCCTGGCCTGGACGGGTTCCAGACCTGTGCAGAGCTGCGCAACATGCCCGGCTATGAATCCATCCCGGTGCTGATGCTCACGGGCCTGGACGACGACGCCTCCATCACCCGCGCCTATGAAGTGGGCGCCACCGACTTCTTCGTCAAGTGCAACCAGTGGAGCTTGCTGGCCGGCCGGCTGCGCTACCTGCTGCGAGCCTCGCGCACGCGCCATGAGCTGGAGCGCAGCAAGGCCAAGCTGGCCCGCGCCCAGGATCTGGCCCGCATGGGCAGCTTCGACTGGCGCAAGGAGGGCGGCGGCCTGGCCTTCTCCCTTGAAGGCCTGCGCGTGTTCGGCATGGGCCCGCAGGATCACCCGGGCCTGCGCGAGATCATCCGCATGATGCCGCGCGAAGACCAAGCGGCCTTCCGCCGCATCCTGCGTGACGTGCTGGACCACGGCACCGTGCTGTGCAACGACATCCAGGTGTCCCTGCAAGATGGCCGCCTGCGCGTGCTGCATGTCGAGGCCGAACCCGAGTTCAACGAACTGGCCAACCTGATCGGCTACACCGGCATCGTGCAGGACGTGACCGACCGTCGCATGGCCGAGGACAAGATCAAGCACCTGGCCAACTTCGACACGCTCACCGGCCTGCCCAACCGCCGCCAGATCTTCTGGCGCAGCGAGCGCGCCATCGAGCATGCCAAACGCAACAACCACCGCGTGGCCCTGCTGCAGATCGGCCTGGACCGCTTCAAGGTGATCAACGAGAACCTGGGCCACCACGCCGGCGATGAACTGCTGATCGAGGTCTCGCGCCGCCTGCGCAACTGCGTGCGCCATTCCGAACAAGTCATGGAAGGCGGCCTGGACCTTCACGGCCACCGCAGCCACCGCACCCTGGAAGCCGTGGGCCGCCTGGGCGCCGACGAGTTCGTGGTGCTGCTGCCCGAGGTGACGGACGAGGACGAGGCCATGCACACGGCCCACAAGATCCTCGACAGCCTGCGCGAGCCCATGATGGCCGGCGGCCAGGAGTGCTTCATCACCGCCAGCGTGGGCGTGTCGTGCTTCCCGGGCCACGGCCTGACGGTGGCCGACCTGCTGCGCCACGCCGATGTGGCCATGGACCTGGCCAAGAGTCAGGGCCGCAATTCGTCCATGCTCTACGACCCGCAGGTGGCCAGCAAGGGCCGCGTGCGCCTGGACCTGGACACCGCCCTGCACAAGGCCCTGGAGCGCAACGAACTGGTTCTGTACTACCAGCCCAAGATCGATGTGCGCACCAGCCAGATGGTGGGCGCCGAAGCCCTGATGCGCTGGATGCGCGACGGCAAGCTGATCCCGCCGGGCGACTTCATCCCGCTGGCCGAGGCCACGGGCCTCATCAACGACATGAGCCTGTGGGCCATCACCGAGGCCGCGCGCCAGGCCCGCGTCTGGCAGGACAAGTTCGGCTTCGACTCATCGATCGCCGTGAACCTGCCCAGCCGCCTGTTCGAACGCCCCGACCTG
>CALAKR010000213.1 GCA_937923225.1 uncultured Aquabacterium sp.
AATGTATAGGCATCCCGCAAAGCCTGCGCGGACACTGTCCAGCCCATCACACGGAGGACACCGCGCATGAACACGCTGCGCCTTCAACTGCGCTTCCTGGTCCCCCTGGTCATCACGCTGGTGGTGGCGTCCTACCTGGCCCTGCCCCTGATGGACCGCCTCACCCTGCGTTGGTTCTCACGCGATGTGAACCTGCGCGGCGAGCTGATGACCAACACCATGTCGGAGCCCATCGCCGAAGCGCTGAAGGACCCGCTCGGCCTGCGCCTGCAGGTGCTGTTCAACCGCGTGGTCCAGGATGAGCGCCTGGTCGCCATCGGCCTGTGCACGCTCGATGGCAAGCTGCTGCGCCATTCGCCCGCCTTCCCGCGCGACCTCGACTGCGCCCAGGCCCGCAACACCGCCGGCCAGAAGGACCCGCAGATGCACATCGAGGGCGGCTCGGTGCATGTTGGCATGCACGCCGTCAAGGCCGACAACGGCGAGCACCTGGCCGACCTGGTGCTGCTGCACGACCTGAGCTTCGTCGAGCGCCGCAGCCAGGACACGCAGAAGTACCTGATCATCCTGATCTCCGGCCTGGGCGTGATCATCGCGCTGATCACCGTGGTGGTGGCGCAGCTCAGCTGGCGCGGCTGGGTGTCCGGCGCACGCGCGCTGCTGCGCGGCGAAGGCCTGATCAGCCCCTTGATGCCGACCTCGCCCGAGCTGGCCCCGCTGGCCGCCGACCTGCGCAGCCGCCTGCGCGATCTGGAGGACGAATACCGGCGATCGCTCGGCCCCGAGACCATCTGGAACCCCGAGCGCCTGCGCACCCTGCTGCGCACCCAGCTGCGTGGCGACGAGCTGATCGTGGTCTCCAACCGCGAGCCCTACATCCACGAGAACACCGGCCACGGCCTGATCGTCAAGCGCCCGGCCAGCGGCCTGGTCACCGCCGTGGAGCCGGTGATGCGCGCCTGCTCGGGCACCTGGGTGGCCCACGGCAGCGGCAGCGGCGACCGCGAAAGCGTCGACAAGCACGACCGCGTGCTGGTGCCGCCCGGCAAGGACGACTACACCCTGCGCCGCATCTGGCTGACCGAAGAGGAAGAAAAGGGCTACTACTTCGGCTTCGCCAACGAAGGCCTGTGGCCGCTGTGCCATGTGGCCCACGTGCGCCCCGTGTTCCGCGAATCCGACTGGCAGGAGTACCGCAAGATCAACCAGCGCTTCGCCGACGCCGTGGTGGCCGAGGCCCGCAGCGAAGACCCGGTCGTGCTGGTGCAGGACTACCACTTCGCGCTGCTGCCGGCCATGATCCGCAAGCAGCTGCCACGCGCCACCATCATCACCTTCTGGCACATCCCATGGCCCAACCCCGAATCCTTCGGCATCTGCCCGTGGCGCCAGGAGATCCTCGAAGGCATGCTGGGCAGCACGATCCTGGGCTTCCACACGCGCTTTCACTGCAAGAACTTCATTGAGACAGTGGACCGCTACCTGGAGGCGCGCATCGAGCACGAACACTCGACCATCTCCTTCCACGAGGACACCACCTTCGTCGAGAGCTACCCCATCTCGATCGCCTGGCCCACCGAGGCCACTGTGGCGACCTGGGCGCCGGTGGTCCAGTGCAAGGAGCGCGTCTTCCAGCGCCTGGGCCTGCCGGCCGATCACCGCATCGCCGTGGGCGTGGACCGCTTCGACTACACCAAGGGCATCCTGGAGCGCCTGCATGCCGTGGAGCGCCTGCTGGAGAAGTACCCGCAATGGGTCGGCAAGTTCTCCTTCGTGCAGGTGGCCGCGCCTTCGCGCAGCTCGCTGGAAGAGTACAAAGCCTTCCAGGACCGCATCCAGAACACCACGCGCCGCATCAACGAACGCTTCGGCCGCGAGGGCTACCTGCCCGTGCACCTGCTGGCCGAGCACCATGAATCCGACGCGCTCAACGAGCTCTACCGCGCGGCCGATGCCTGCATGGTGACCAGCCTGCACGACGGCATGAATCTTGTCTGCAAGGAGTTCGTGGCCGCGCGTGATGACGAACGCGGCGTGCTGATCCTCAGCCGCTTCGCCGGTGCCGCCCGCGAGATGAGCGAGGCCCTGATCGTGAACCCCTACCACGTGGAGGAAACCGCCGATGCGCTGCACCGATCCCTCACCATGCCCGAGGCCGAGCAGCGCGAACGCATGGCCAGCCTGCGCATGACGGTGCACGAGTTCAACGTGTACCGCTGGGCCGGCCGCATGCTGACAGACGCTGGCCGCTGGCGCTTGCGCGAGCGCATCGAGGCCCGTGTGCAACGACACCAGCCCGGTGTGGGCTGAGCTCCTTTATCCGCTTTTTCTTTGACCCCAGAACAATCCGTCGGGAGGTCTGACGACGTGAAACACCTCTTCTCTCAACAAGGCCTGCAGGCGCTGGACGCCGTGATGCGGCAACACCCCCTGCTTGCCTTCGATTTCGACGGCACGCTGGCCCCCATCGTCACGCTGCCGGACGACGCGCGCGTGTCCATCGGCGTGGCGCAGCGGCTGGAACAACTGGCCCGCCGCCTGCCCGTGGCCATTGTCACCGGCCGCAGCGTGGCCGATGTGGCGCCGCGCCTGGGCTTCGAGCCGCACTTCATCATCGGCAACCATGGCGCCGAGGACCCGGACAGCCCGCAGCTGTCCAACGAGGTCTACGCGGCCCTCACGCAGCAGCTCAACCAGCTGCGCGAGCGCATCGCCGAGCGCCAGCCCCTGCTGGCCGCTGCTGGCGTGGCGGTGGAGGACAAACTGCATTCGCTGACCTTGCACTACCGCCTGGCGCGCGACCGCGAGCAGGCGCTGGCGGTGATCGAGCACACCCTGGGCGAGCTGGACCCGGCGCTGCGCCGTTTCGGTGGCAAGTGCGTGGTCAACATCGTGGCCGCGCATGCGCCGGACAAGGGCGATGCGGTGGCCGCGCTGGTGCAGCGTACAGGCGCCCAGGCGGCCCTGTTCATCGGCGACGACGTCAACGACGAAACGGTGTTCGAGCGCGCCCAGCCGGGCTGGCTCACGGTGCGCATCGGGCGCGACGACCCGATGTCCAAGGCGCGCTACTTCCTGGACACGCACGCCGAGGTCGCCACGATGCTGCAGCAGATGGTGACGGCGCTGCCCTGAGGCCCTGCGGCCATCGGGTGACGGGCATGGCCCTGCCCCGCACAGGGAGAGCCGGTCGTGGTGCTTGACCTCAAGCGCGCTTGAGGTTGGACAGTGGGGCCTTCTTCCTCACTGGATCAGCTCCTCATGTCCCTGCTGCAGTCAACCCAGCCCACCATCACGGCCCTGAGCGGGCACACTTTCATCAACCCACCGGGCCTGTACGATCCCCGCCCCAATGGCTACAGCCATGTGGTGGTGGCCCAGGCGCCAGCCCGGCTGGTCTTCCTGGCTGGCCAGGGTGGCGAGGCCGCCGATGGCCAGCTGTCACCCGAGTTCGCGGACCAGGTTCAGCAGGCCCTGCGCAATTTGCAGACGGCCTTGCACGCGGCCCAGGCCGACCTGGCGCACATCACGCGGCTCACCGTGCTGGTGGTCGATCATTCACCGCAACGGCTGGCGGTGCTGAGCGATGCGATCAAAGCCCTGTGGGGCGAACGGCCCACCCCGGCGTGCACGCTGATCCCCGTGCCGCGGCTGGCCCTGGATGGCATGCTGTTCGAAATAGAGGCCCAGGCCGTCGTGCCGACCGCTGACGCCTGAGCCAACCCGAGCACGCCTGCAGGCGCCTCACCACCGCGTCGCATTAAGGTCGCGGATGCCGCTCTCCACGGGGTAAGCCTCTTTCAGGTGCTCGATCAGCCGTTCGGCGCCGTGCTTCAACCCCGGCGCGATGTCTTGCGAGAGCAAGGTCACCAGAAAGCTGGACGCCCCCAGCACGCGGCGCGGGTGGCGGATCTCCGATGCCGTCACGCTGAACTTCTCTTCCAGCAGTTGATCCCGCGGCGCGCCGGGTGTCTCGTGGGGGCTGGCATCGGTGGGTCCGGCCGCATGGACACCCAGCGAGCGCAAGGCCAGGGTCTCACCCACCGTCTTGGCCTCCTCGAAGCTGCTGCCATCCCACAGATAGCGGTTCACCGTATCCAGCAGGGCCTGGGCGCAATCGGCGGGCTGCGCATGCCCGGCCGACAGACGCAGCAGCCCGTCCAGCAGT
>CALAKR010000214.1 GCA_937923225.1 uncultured Aquabacterium sp.
TACTGTCCTTCGCTGCCTTCCTCGCCGCCGATCTCCACACCCTCCTCGATGTAGATGTTGGTCGACAGCACCAGGTACTCGCCGTCCAGCGTCTTGTTGGGCAGCCCCTCGACCTTGAAAGTCGTACCGCATGTCAGCCCGCGCGCATCGGCCTGACCGCTGGCCACCTGGTAGCCGGCCTGCTGCTCCTGCGCGCGCGCCTTGGCGTAGGCCACGCCATCACCATCCACCGTGTATTCGCCAGGGTAGTCGAACACCTCATAGTCGCCCAGATCATGCTGACGGGCGACCGCGCTGTCCTTGCGCAGCGCCACGGCAGGCCGTTCGAAATCGTAGTCAGCCAACACCACCTTGGTGGGCAGCACCTGCACGCCCAGGGCCCAGCTCTGGATGGTTTCGCCCTGATCACCATGGGCCTCCGACCAGTTCGCCTTGTAGGGGATCTTCTCGTACAGAGGCACGGCGTGGTGGGCCGAGGCGTTGTCGCACAACACCAGTTCATGGCCACTGGCGGTGTGCTCGAAGTAGTAATAGATGCCCTCCTGCTCCAGCAAGCGGGCCACGAAGTTCATGTCGCTTTCGCGGTATTGCACACAGTACGTCCAGGGGGTGTAGGTGCCCGTGAGCTTCTTGCTGACCTTGGCCATGCCGGCGTGGTCGGCAAAGACCTCCTCGACAATCTGCACGACGGTCTTGTCCTGGAAGATCTTGCAATCCTGCGTGCGCGACAGGAACCACAGCCAGGGCCGCAAGGTGGCCTGGTAGTGAAAGAATTGCTTGGTCCGGCGGCCGGAATGGGCAAACCGCGCCACCAGCCCGTTGAAGTAGCGTTTGCCTTCGGGCAGCTCCAAGGCGATGGACATGCTCTTGCCCAGGAACTTGGCCAGGTCCAGATCAGCCTTGTCACTCAGGATCTCGACCTGATACTCAAACGGTCGCGACAGCCCCTCCGAGGCCGACAGCGACATCAGCTGCATCTTGCCCTTGCCGGCCACATCGCAGATCAATTCAGCGAGCAGTGCCATGGTGATCCTTTCAAATTCCTCGGTTCGCGCATGCCGCCCCTGGGGGCACCGCATTGTCGTCAGGCGCCGGCCTTCTCCGCCCCCCTAGTTCGATGGGGCCGCGGGCCGATTTTTCCGGTGTATGCAACGGCGCTCGCGCTCCTGCATGAGCCCGCCGGGCAACCAGCCCGGCGCATCGGCCTGGCCGGCCTGCCCGCGTTCAGGCCGAGCATCCACCAACGCCATGCTCGCCGGCTTTGGGCCGCCCGCCAAGCCACGAAAAGGAAGGGCCACCCCGTTTTGTGGGGCGCCCACTACCTTGTTGGCGTGGTCCGGCAACAGGCGGCGTCGATCAGCCGAACTCGTAGGTGAAATCGCCGTCGGCGGCCCCCAGCGTCACGCTGCCCAGCGACTCGCCACGGCTGGTGCGGCCCAGGTACTCGATCGAGATCTTGGGCAGCACCGTGTTGGTGAGGATGGAGTCGATGATGCGGCCGCCCGCTTCCGGGTTGTCGCAGCGTTTGACGATGAGCTTGACCGCGTCGTCCGAGTAGTTGAACGGGATGCGGTGGTTCTCTTCGACGCGGCGCTTGATGCGGTTGAGCTGCAGGCGCACGATCTTGCCCATCATCTCTTCGGACAGCGGGTAGTACGGGATCGTGACGATGCGGCCCAGCAGCGCGGGCGGGAACACCTTCATCAGCGGCTCTTGCAGCGCGGTGGCCAGCGACTCCGGGTCAGGCGACAGCTCCGGGTCCTTGCACATGTTCATGATCAACTCGGACCCCACGTTCGAGGTCAGCAGGATGATCGTGTTCTTGAAGTCGATGAAGCGGCCTTCGCCGTCTTCCATCGAGCCCTTGTCGAACACCTGGAAGAACATCTCGTGCACGTCGGAGTGGGCCTTTTCCACTTCGTCGAGCAGCACGATGCTGTAGGGGCGGCGGCGCACGGCTTCCGTCAGGATGCCGCCTTCGCCGTAGCCCACGTAGCCCGGAGGCGCGCCCTTCAGCGTCGACACCGTGTGAGCTTCCTGGAACTCGCTCATGTTGATGGTGATGACGTTCTGCTCGCCGCCGTACAGGGCCTCGGCCAGCGCCAGCGCGGTCTCGGTCTTGCCGACGCCGGAGGTGCCGCACAGCATGAACACGCCGATGGGCTTGTTGGGGTTGTCCAGGCGGGCGCGCGAGGTCTGGATGCGCTTGGCGATCATGTCCAGGCCGTGCTGCTGGCCGATCACGCGCTTGCCCAGGGCCTCGCCCAGCTTCAGCACGGTCTCCAGCTCGTTCTTGACCATGCGGCCCACGGGGATGCCCGTCCAGTCGGCCACCACGGCGCCGACAGCATGCGCATCGACGGACGGCATGATCAGCGGGGCATCGCCCTGCAGCTCGACCAGCTTGGCCTGCTCGGCCTTCAGTTCGGCCAGCAGGGTGGCGCGCTGGGCGTCGTCCAGCGTGGCGGCCTCGGAGGGCTGACCATCGACGGGCTTGTCACCACCGCGCAGTTGCGCGCGCAGGGCCAGGATCTTGTCGACCAGGGCCTTTTCGTCCTTCCAGCGGGCGTCCAGGCCGGCCAGGCGGGTGCGCTCGGCATCCAGCGCCGAGGCGGCGTCGGTACGGCGGCTGCCCACGTCCACGCCAACGGCCGATTCACGGTCGATGATCGCGATCTCGATCTCCAGCGCCTCGATGCGGCGGGTGGCATCTTCCACCTCGGCGGGGATGGCGTGCTGGCTCACGGCCACGCGGGCGCAGGCGGTGTCCAGCAGGCTCACGGCCTTGTCGGGCAGCTGGCGCGCGGGGATGTAGCGGTGCGACAGCTTGACGGCGGCTTCGATGGCCTCGTCGAGCAACTGCACGCGGTGGTGCTTTTCGAGCACGGTGGCCACGCCACGCAGCATCAGGATGGCCTTGGCCTCGTCGGGTTCGGGCACCTGCACGACCTGGAAGCGGCGGGTCAGCGCCGGATCCTTCTCGATGTACTTCTTGTACTCGGCCCAGGTGGTAGCGCCCACGGTGCGCAGGTTGCCGCGCGCCAGGGCCGGCTTGAGCAGGTTGGCAGCATCACCCGTGCCGGCCGCGCCACCCGCGCCCACCAGCGTGTGCACTACGTCGATGAAGAGGATGATGGGCTTGGGCGAGGCCTGCACCTCGTCGATCACCTGGCGCAGGCGCTGCTCGAACTCGCCCTTCATGCTGGCGCCGGCCTGCAGCAGGCCGATGTCCAGGCTCAGCAGGGACACGTCCTTCAGCTGCGGCGGCACATCGCCGCGGGCCAGGCGCTGCGCGAAGCCCTCGACCACGGCTGTCTTGCCCACGCCGGCCTCGCCGGTCAGGATGGGGTTGTTCTGGCGGCGGCGCATCAGGATGTCGACGATCT
>CALAKR010000215.1 GCA_937923225.1 uncultured Aquabacterium sp.
GTATCCCGCGAGGTGATCGCCGATTGCGTCGAGACCTGCGTGGGCGGCCAGTGGATGGACGGCGTGCTCGTGATCGGCGGCTGCGACAAGAACATGCCCGGCGGCATGATGGGCATGCTGCGCGCCAACGTGCCGGCCATCTACGTGTATGGCGGCACCATCCTGCCCGGCCGCTACAAGGGGCAGGACCTGAACATCGTCTCGGTGTTCGAGGCCGTGGGCCAGTTCTCGGCCGGCAAGATGTCCGAAGAGGATTTCTGCGAGATCGAGCGCCGCGCGATTCCCGGCACTGGCTCCTGCGGCGGCATGTACACGGCCAACACGATGTCCTCGGCCTTCGAGGCCCTGGGGATGAGCCTGCCCTATTCGTCCACCATGGCCAATGTCGAGGACGAGAAAACCGCCAATACCCGGGAAAGCGCACGCGTGCTGGTTGAGGCCATCCGCCGGGACCTCAAGCCGCGCGACATCGTCACCCGGGAATCGATCGAGAATGCCGTCGCCGTGATCATGGCCACCGGCGGATCGACCAACGCGGTGCTGCACTTCCTGGCCATCGCCCACGCCGCCGAGGTGGACTGGACCATCGACGACTTCGAGCGCGTGCGCAAGAAGGTGCCGGTGATCTGCGATCTCAAGCCCTCCGGCAAGTACCTGGCCATCGACCTGCACCGCGCTGGCGGCATCCCCCAGGTGATGAAGGTGCTGCTCAAGGCCGGCCTGCTGCACGGCGACTGCATGACCATCACCGGCAAGACCATCGCTGAAAGCCTGGCCGATGTGCCCGACACGCCGCGCGCCGACCAGGATGTCATCCACGACATCGGCCAGCCGTTGTACGACGAAGGCCACCTGGCGATTCTCAAGGGCAACCTGGCCCCGGAGGGCTGCGTGGCCAAGATCACGGGCCTGAAGAACCCTGTGATCACGGGCCCGGCCCGGGTGTTCGACGACGAGCAATCGGCCCTGGCCGCCATCATGGCCAATCAGATCCAGGCCGGTGACGTGATGGTGCTGCGCTACCTGGGCCCCAAGGGTGGCCCCGGCATGCCCGAGATGCTGGCGCCCACTGGCGCACTGATCGGCCAGGGCCTGGGCGAAAGCGTGGGGCTGATCACCGACGGGCGGTTTTCAGGGGGCACCTGGGGCATGGTGGTGGGGCACGTGGCCCCGGAGGCCGCCGTGGGTGGCGCGATCGCCCTGGTGCAGGAAGGTGACTCGATCACCATCGACGCACACCAGTTGGTGCTGGCCCTGAACGTGCCGGATGACGAACTGGCCCGCCGCCGGCAGGCCTGGACCGCCCCGCCGCCCCGCTACACGCGCGGCGTGCTGGCCAAGTTCGCGTTCAACGCCGCCAGCGCCAGCGCAGGCGCCGTGCTGGACCGTTTCGACGGCTGACCCAAGCGGCTCAGCGTCTGGATTTCTTGGGGCCCATGCCCAGTGCGTCGAGCGCCTTGTCTCGGCGCGCGTCACGCTTGGCATCCACCTTTTCCATGGCCTTGCGCTGCGTCCAGCCGGACGAATCCGCCCACAGCCACCACAGGATGGCCAGCCCGAAGGGCATCAACAGCAGCCACCAGTCTTCACGCCAGGTCCAGGCCCCCACGGGACCGATGCCAGCCAGGTTCATGACCAGCATGGCCACGCCAATCACGACAAACCACATATCACAACTCCCTCGAATAAGGGTTACCTGGGCTCCATTGGAACACCGTCTGTCAACCGTCACAGCCCAGATAAACGTTTATAAAGTCGGTCTGCATTCAATGCAGCCCCTAGAACTGAAAGGACGTCCCCCCATGAGACTGCTGCTGTCCCCGCTGTTGGTCGGCACTGCCCTGTTGTCCACCCTGAGCCTGCCCGCTCACGCCAACCAGCAACTGGCCCAGAGCAAGGCCTGCATGGCCTGCCACCAGGTCGACAAGAAGGTGGTTGGCCCCTCCTTCAAGGACATTTCCAAGAAATACGCCGGCAAGAAGGGCGCCGAAGCCCAGCTCGCCACCAAGGTGCTCAAGGGTGGCGGCGGCGTGTGGGGCACCATGCCCATGCCCGCCAACCCCCAGGTCTCCGAGGCCGAGGCCAAGCAATTGGTCAAGTGGATCCTGACCCTGAAGTGAGCCCCGGGCAGCTTTCCTGCCCTCTCATGAAAAAAGCCCCGCATCAGCGGGGCTTCTTGTTGGGTGCCGGCGTGTCGAACGCCGGCATCGTTCAGCTGAATCAGTCGTTGGCGTAGATGTCCACATCCTTGGTGTCACGCACGAACAGCAGGCCGACCACGAAAGTGATCAGGGCCACGATGATCGGGTACCACAGGCCGTTGTAGATGTTGCCGGTCTGCGCCACGATCGCGAAGGCCGTGGTGGGCAGCAGGCCGCCGAACCAGCCGTTGCCGATGTGGTACGGCAGGCTCATCGAGGTGTAGCGGATGCGGGTCGGGAACATTTCCACCAGCATGGCCGCGATCGGGCCGTACACCATGGTCACGTAGATCACCAACAGCGTCAGGATCGCCACCACCACCGGCTTGTTCAGCTTGGCGGGGTCGGCCTTGGCGGGATAGCCGGCTTCCTTGATGGCGGTGGTCACGGCCTTCTTGAACTCGGCATCCTTGGCCTTGGCTTCGTCAGCCGGCAGGCCCTTGGAGCTGTAGGACTCGATGACCTTCTCACCCACCTTGATCTGGGCGATGCCGGTGCCTTCCACGTTCTCGTAGTTCACCGAGTTGCTGGCCAGCACCTGCTTGGCGATGTCGCACGAGCTGGTGAACTTGGCGGTACCCGTCGGGTTGAACTGGAACGAGCACTCCGACTGGTTGGCAATCAGCGTCACCGGGGCGTTGGCCTGGGCGTGGGCCAGGTCAGGGTTGGCGGCAGACGTGAGGGCCTTGAACAGCGGGAAGTAGGTCAGCGCAGCGATCAGGCAGCCTGCCAGGATGATGGGCTTGCGGCCGATCTTGTCCGACAGCGAACCGAACACCACGAAGAAGGGCGTGGCGATCAGCAGCGAGATGGCAACCAGGATGTTCGCGGTGGCACCATCGACCTTCAGCGTCTGCGTCAGGAAGAACAGGGCGTAGAACTGGCCCGTGTACCAGACCACGGCCTGGCCGGCGACCAGACCCACCAGGGCCAGGATCACGATCTTCAGGTTCTTCCACTGGCCGAACGACTCGGACAGCGGCGCCTTGGAGGTCTTGCCTTCGGCCTTCATCTTCTTGAAGGCGGGCGATTCATTCATCGACATCCGGATCCACACGCTGATGCCCAGCAGGAACACGGAAACGATGAACGGGATACGCCAGCCCCAGTCGGCAAAGGCTTCCTCGCCCAGCGCCGTGCGGGTGCCCAGGATCACCAGCAGCGACAGGAACAGACCCAGCGTGGCCGTGGTCTGGATCCAGGCGGTGTAGGCTCCGCGCTTGCCGTTGGGGGCATGCTCGGCCACGTAGGTGGCGGCACCGCCGTACTCACCGCCCAGCGCCAGGCCTTGCAGCAGACGCAGCACGATCAGCACGATGGGGGCCAGCACGCCGATGGAGGCGTAGTTGGGCAGCACGCCCACCAGGAAGGTGGACACGCCCATCAGCAAGATGGTGACGAGGAAGGTGTACTTGCGGCCGATCATGTCGCCCAGGCGACCGAAGACCAGTGCGCCGAAGGGCCGCACGATGAAGCCGGCGGCAAAAGCCAGCAGCGCGAAGATGAACGCGGATGTGGGATCCAGCCCTGCGAAGAACTGTTTGGCGATGATCGCGGCGAGCGACCCGTACAGGTAGAAGTCGTACCACTCGAAGACGGTACCTAGGCTGGAGGCGAAGATGACCTTCTTCTCCTCCGCCGTCATCGGCGTGTTGGTTGCTGCGTTAGCCATGTTGGAAGCTCCTCATCGTTGCAGGACGAAGGTTTTTGACCTTCTCAACCCCCAGGTTAGGGGGGTCTGTGAACAGATGTAATGAGGGGGAATGCGGATACACCCGGCAAAACCGCACAGATCTCCCTACGGGTATCCGCCGATTCAGACCATCACCCGAAAAATCGGGCCGGGTATCTACCAAGGCAGGCCATCCCTGCCCATCCCTCTCGCCGTATGTCAGTTGGCCTGGGCCAGCTGATCCAGGATGGCCGGGTTCTCCAGCGTGCTGGTGTCTTGGGTGACCGCGTCTCCCTTGGCGATCACGCGCAGCAATCGGCGCATGATCTTGCCGGAGCGCGTCTTGGGCAGGTTGTCGCCGAAACGGATGTCTTTGGGCTTGGCAATCGGGCCGATCTCCTGGGCCACGTGGTTGCGCAGTTCGGCGGCGAGCTTCTTGGCCTCCTCGCCGCTGGGGCGGGGGCGCTTGAGCACCACGAAGGCGCAGATGGCTTCGCCAGTGAGGTCATCGGGGCGCCCCACCACGGCGGCCTCGGCCACCAGCGGGTGTGACACCAGGGCGGATTCGATCTCCATCGTGCCCATGCGGTGCCCCGAGACGTTCAGCACATCGTCGATACGGCCGGTGATGGTGAAGTAGCCCGTCTCCGCATCGCGGATGGCGCCGTCGCCCGCCAGGTAGTAGCTGCCGCCGAAATCGGCCGGGTAGTAGCTCTTTTTGAAGCGCTCCGGGTCACCCCAGATGGTGCGGATCATCGCGGGCCAGGGCTTGCGCACCACCAGCACACCGCCCTGCCCCCAGGGCACTTCCTTGCCGGTCTCATCGACCACGGCGGCATCGATGCCCGGGAAGGGCAAGGTGCACGAGCCGGGCGTGAGCGCATGGGCGCCGGGCAGCGGCGTGATCATGTGGCCGCCGGTTTCCGTCTGCCAGAAGGTGTCGACGATGGGGCAGCGGCCGCCACCGATCTCGCGGTGGTACCACTCCCAGGCTGCGGGGTTGATGGGCTCGCCCACCGTGCCCAGCAGGCGCAGGCTTGTCAGGTTGAAGTTGCGCGGATGCACCTCGGGTGTGATCTCGGCCGCCTTGATCAGCGCGCGGATGGCGGTGGGCGCCGTGTAGAAGATCGTGACCTTGTGGTCCTGGATCATGCGCCAGAAGCGCGCGGCATCCGGATAGGTGGGCACGCCTTCGAACACGATCTGCGTGCCGCCATTGGCCAGCGGGCCGTAG
>CALAKR010000216.1 GCA_937923225.1 uncultured Aquabacterium sp.
AAGAGCTGGGTCTGATCGTCAGCCCCCACACCTCGGCCGGCCGCGTGCCCACCCCGCGTGGCTACCGCATGTTCGTGGACACCATGCTCACGCGTGGCCGTGGATTTGATGACCTGGCCGGCGGCGCCCACCACCAGCAGCTTCAGCCCGACCAGCCCCAGCGCGTGATCACCAATGCCGCGCAGATGCTGTCCAGCCTGTCGCAGTTTGTGGGCGTGGTCACGGCGCCGCGCAAGGCCAGCGCCTTCCGCCACGTCGAGTTTTTGCGCCTGGGTGACCGCCGCGTGCTGGTCATCCTGGTCTCACCCGATGGCGATGTGCAGAACCGCGTCATCTTCACCGCACAAGATGTGACGCAGAGCCAACTGGTCGAGGCCAGCAACATCCTCAACACCCACTACTCGGGCCTGACCATCGAGCAGATGCGCGAGCGCCTGCGGCAGGAGGTGGATGCCCTGCGCGCCGACATTGCCTCGCTGATGAGCGCGGCCGTGCAGGCGGGTAGCGAGGCCATGGAAGAGAACACCGACCAGGTGGTGGTGTCTGGCGAACGCAACCTGCTGCAGGTGCAGGACTTCAGCAACGACCTGGGCTCGCTGCGCCGCCTGTTCGACCTGTTCGAGCAGAAGACCCAGCTGATGCGCCTGCTCGACGGCTCCAGCCGCGCCGAGGGCGTGCAGATCTACATCGGCGGCGAAAGCCAGGTGGTGCCGTTCGAAGAGCTGTCCGTCGTGTCGGCGCCGTACCAGATCAACGGCCAGGTGGTCGGCACGCTGGGCGTGATCGGCCCCACTCGCATGGCCTACGACCGCATGATCGAGATCGTGGACATCACGTCCCGGCTGGTCAGCAACGTGCTCAGCCAGAAGTAAACGCCTTCACGGGGCGGCTAAGGATCTTCTGCGTTAAGTAAGTCTTGCGCTTGGTATTTGTATTTCTTTAAAATTCACCAAGAAAATACGATTTTACTTATCGATGCCACTTGCCTATCGTGAGGCTGCTTCTCCACCACCACACGGCACATCGATGACCAAGACGCCCCCATCCCCCTGGCCAAAACGCATTGGCAAAGGCATCGGCAAGACCGTGCTGGGCCTGGCCCTGCTGCTGGCGCTGGGCTGCGCCCTGATCAGTGCGGGCGACCACACCCTGCCCATCGGCCCCGAGCCCGCCGGTCTGGCCACCTTGCCCGCTGCGCAACCACCGCAGGGCCTGGCCTTCACCACCTTGCAGACCTCCCAATCCAAGGGCGCAGCCGAAGCCCTGATCGTGGGCGGCGGCCGCTGGTGGGTGCATCGCCGGCCCGTGCAGGTGGCCGTGCTGGTGCGCCACCCCAAGGGCCAGTTGCTGTTCGACACCGGCCTGGGCCGCCAGGTGGACGCGCAGTTCGCCGTCAACAACCTGTTCCACCGCCAGGTGTTCGCCTACGAGCGCGGCGACCACCTGCCCGTGGCCGACCAGCTGCAGCGCCAGGGCTGGCCGCTCAAAGGCATCAGCATGATCGTGCCCTCGCACATGCACTGGGACCACGTCAGCGGCCTGCCGGATTTCCCGGATGCCGAGGTATGGGCCACGCCCGCCGAGCGTGAAGAGGCCGGGCATGCCCATGCGCCCGCTTTTTTGCACAGCCAGTTCGACGGCGTGAAGCACTGGCGCGAGCTGCGTTTCGACGGCCCTCCCGTGCTGGGCTTCGCGCACAGCCACGATGTGTTCGGCGATGGCAGCGTGCTGCTGCTGCCGCTGGGTGGCCACACGGCAGGGCAGGTGGGCATGCTGCTGAGCCTGCCCTCGGGCCAGCGCTACCTGTTCACGGGTGACGTGACCTGGGCAATCGAAGGCTTCCACAAGCCGGCCGACCGGTCCTGGCTGCTGCGCCGCATCCTGCCGCTGGACCACGACCCGGCCGCCAACCAGGCCGCCATCGTGCACATCCACCAGATGATGCAGCGCCACCCTCAGATCACCGTGGTGCCTGCGCACGACGAAAACGTGCTCAAGACCCTGCCGCATTTCCCCGAGCTGAGAGGCTGACCAACAGCATGAACCTGCGCAACCTGCGTTACTTCTGCGCCGCCTACGAGGTGCGCACGACCGTGGGTGCGGCGCGGCAGTGCCATGTCACGCAGCCGGTGATCTCGAACGCCATCGCTCAGCTGGAAGAAGAGCTTGGGGTGCAGCTGTTCACCCGCCAGCAGCGCGGCCTGCTGCCCACCGCGGCGGCGCAGCGCCTGTACCGCCTGGGCGGCAAACTGCTGGCCGATGCCGAGGCGCTGGTGGAAACCTTTCAGGATGCGGCCAGCCACCCACGCCTGAGCTTGCGCGTGCACCCGTCGATGAACATCGAGCACGTGGGGCGCCTGCTGCGCCACCTGCGGCGTGAGCTGACGCATCTAGAGGTGTCCGTGCACAGTGACGATGCGGGCGATGCGGTCACCCTGGGCCAGCCCGTGGACGCCGAACTGGTGGCCGATACCTGCGTGCCCACGGGCCATGCCTTCGTGCCGCTGTGGGAAGAGCAGTACGCCCTGGTGGTGCCGCCCGATCACCCCCTGGCCATCCGTGAAGCGGTGGCCTTGCAAGATCTGCACGGCGTGGCCTTCGTGGAGCGCACGCACTGCGAACTGGCGGCC
>CALAKR010000217.1 GCA_937923225.1 uncultured Aquabacterium sp.
AATGCGGCAGCAAGCCGGATGAGCGCAGCGGCCCCTGCGAACTGATGGGCGCGCTTTGCCAGGTGCGCGAGTTCGTCGCCACCGAGTTCGACGCGCTGCTGCACGACGGCCGCGCGCCCGCGGCCGGCAACTGCAAGCAGGGCGTCTGCGGCGGCCCGCCCGTGCCGGTGGACAGCGAGGATTTCCACGCCATGCTGCCCGCCAGCATCGGGGCACGTGTGGTGAGCTTCTCCAAGCAGCCGCGCGTGGCCATCCTGTCCGATGCGGCCAAGCTGCGCCTGGCCAAGCTGATCGGCCGGGCCACGCGCTTGGCGCTGGCGCCGCCCGACGCGCCGGGCGAATCGCCGCTGGGCGAAGAGGCGGTGCTGCGCTTCATCGACTGGCTCAACCCGCTGCTGCGCCGCGACAGCTACCTGTCGATGCTGGCCGAGCGCCCCGAGGTGCTGCGCCGCCTGCTGCGCCTGCTGGGTCTGGCGCGCTGGTCCATGCGCTACCTGATGCTGCACCCGGGGGTGATCGATGAGCTGGCCGATCCGCGCCTGATGGACGGCCGCTTTGAACGCCAGGCCTATGTGAAGGACCTCACCGAGCGCCACCGCGCCTGGGGCCGCGCCGGCCAGGCCGACGAGGAATCCCTGCTCGACACCCTGCGCCGCGCTCACCATGCCGAGGTATTCCGCACCCTGGTGCGCGACGTCGAAGGCCTGATCACGGTGGAGCAGGTGGCCGATGACCTGTCCGCCCTGGCCGATGTCACGCTCGACATGGCCTTGCGCTGGGCCTGGGCCCACCTGCAGCAGCGTCCGGGCAAGCAGGGCGCCTGGGCCGTGGGGCACCAGCCGCATTTCGCCGTCATCGCCTACGGCAAGCTGGGCGGCAAGGAGCTGGGCTATGGCAGTGACCTGGATCTGGTCTTCCTGTACGACGACAGCCTGGACGATGCCGATGACGCCAACGCCGGCCCCGACAGCCCCAGCCCCATCGACGCCTACCTGGCCTTCGCGCGCAAACTGGTGAGCTGGCTCACGCTGCGCACCTCGGCCGGTGAGCTGTTCGACATCGACACCGCCCTGCGCCCCAATGGCAACTCGGGGCTGCTGGTCACCTCCTTCCATTCCTTTGACGATTACCAGCGTCAGCGCGGCAGCAACACCGCCTGGACCTGGGAGCACCAGGCCCTCACGCGCGCCCGCTGGTGCGCGGGCGAGGCGGCCCTGGCCGAGCGTTTCGAGGACACGCGTCGTGGCGTGCTGTCCACCCACCGCGATCCTGTCGCGCTGCGTGGCGAGGTCGTCTCCATGCGGGATCGCCTGCGCGAAGCCCATCCGGCCGGCGAGGGCGAGTTCGACCTCAAGCACAGCCGCGGCGGCATGATCGACGTGGAGTTCGCCGTTCAGTACCTGGTGCTGGCCCACAGCTGCGAGCATCCTGCCTTGATGGACAACGTGGGCAACATCGCCTTGCTGCAGCGTGCCGAAGATGTCGGCCTGCTGCCTGAGGGCCTGGGCGCGCGGGCCGGTACGGCCTACCGCGAACTGCGGCGCCTGCAGCACCGGGCCCGGCTGGATGAGGCGCCCACCAAGCTCAGTGGCGAGGCCCTGCAGGCGGCGGATATGCATCGCCAGGCCGTGTTGGCCCTGTGGGGACACGTCTTCCCCGGTTTGTGAGCGCGGCCCACTTCGCACGCCAGTTTGTGCGGCACCTCGTGCGCTACGAGGGGCTGGCCTGGGCCGCAGTGGCTACCGGACTGGCCTTGCCTGCCGGCCTGATCGGCGTGGTGGGCTTCGATTCCATCTTGGCCATGCACCCGGCGCAGGGCTGGGCGCACAACCCGCCTACCCGCTGGGTGTCGGCCGCCTGGGCCCATGCCAGCCCCCCTCATCTGCAGGCCAATCTGTTGGGCTGCGGCCTGCTGGCCATGCTGGGCTGGTTGGCCCAGACGCGCGCGCGCGCAGCCCTGGCCTGGCTGCTGGCGTGGCCCCTGGCCAACGGACTGTTGCTGCTGGACCCCAGGCTCCCCGCATTCATGGGGGCCTCCGGTGTTCTGCACGCAGGCATCGCCGTGCTGGCGGTGCACCTGCTGCTCAAGGGCCGCAAAGCGCTGGGCGTGGCCATGCTCGTGGGCCTGTTCATCAAGGTGGGATTCGATCTCAGCCACGGGCTGCCGACCTATCCGCACCCTACCTTGGGCATCCATGTTTCACCCCTGTCACATCTGACCGGCACACTGGCCGGCCTGTTTTTTGCGGGAATCCTCGGGGCTCTCCGGCCCCAAAACGACTGAAATGCGCTTGACGCAACACGTACACTCGACATTTCTGTCATCAAGGGATCACCCTCGGGAACCAGATCCGGGCGCCCTGATTCACACCACACGATTCACTGGCCCCAGTTCTTCAACTTTTTGATCCACGTTCTATGCACTTCGATCTGTACAACAAGCAACGCTCGCTCTCGATGCCGCGCCTGGCCCTCGTGCCGGTGGTGGTCGCCGCTGCCCTGCTGACGGCCGCTTGCAGCAAGGATGACAAGGAAGCCCCGAAGGCCAGTCAGGCCGCCGCCAGCGTCAACGGGCAAGAGCTCACCGTTCACCAGATCAACCTTGTGCTCGAACGTCAGCCCGGCCTCAAGCCCGAGCAGGTCGATGCCGCCAGCCGCCAAGTGCTTGAAGGCCTGATCGACCAGGAAATCGCTGTTCAGAAGGCCGAGGAAGAAAAGCTCGACCGTGATCCCAAGATCGTGCAGCTGCTCGATGCCCAGCGCCGCAGCATCCTGGCGCGTGCCTACCTCGAGAAGGCCTCCACCGCCGCCATCGGCACGCCCGCTGCCGATGATGTCAAGAAGTACTACGACGCCAAGCCGGCCCTGTTCAGCAACCGCCGCATCTACATGCTGCAAGAGTTCACCATCCAGGGCTCGCCTGAAGAGACCAAGGCCCTGCAGGCCAAGCTCGAAGCCGCACCCGATGTGCCCGCCTTCGCGCAGGCCCTGAAGGATTCCGGCCTCAAGTTCGGCGTCAACCAGGTCACCCAGCCGGCCGAATCGCTGCCGCTGAACGTGGTTGACCGCATCGGCGCCCTCAAGGATGGGCAGGCCCTGTACGAACAAGGCAACGGCGGCATGAAGGCCGTGCTGGTGGTCGCCAGCCGCCCGCAGCCGCTCACCTTCGAGCAATCCAAGCCGCTGATCGAGCGCTTCCTGACCGAAACCAAGCGCCAGGAATGGCTGCAAAAGCGCGTCAAGGAAATGCGCGCCGAGGCCAAGGTCGACTACATCGGCAAGTTTGCTGAGAAGCCCGCTGGCGCTGCCTCCGGTGCTTCCGCGCCGGCAGCGCCGGCTGTGGCCGCCACCCCCGCACCCACGGCTGCCCCGGCTTCGGCTGCGTCGGGCCTGGATGCGGACGCCCTCAGCAAGGGGCTCTCCGGCCTCAAGTAATCACGTGGATGGACGAAGACCGTTCAACAGGCACTCAAGGGTTGGGTGCCCTTGGTGGGCGGTCTTCCTCAAGCAGTTGTATCAGAGCACCGGATTGTCATGACGTTTGATCAGTTCCTGCGGATCATCCGCGCCCGATGGAAACTCGCACTGAGTATTTTCGTGCTGGCCGTATTGGGTACTGTGATTGGCAGTCTGGTGTTTCCCAAGAAGTACGCTGCCACCGCCACCGTGATCGTCGACAGCCGGCCGGATGCCGTGTCGTCGCCGTCGGCCTTTGCGCCGAACGCCAGCAACATGGCGTTCCTGGCCACGCAGATCGACGTGATCCAGAGCCCCCGCGTGGCCATGCAGGTCGTGCGTGACATGCGCCTGGCCGACAGTGCGCAGCTGCGCGCCAACTGGATCAAGGACAACAAGGAACGTGGCAGCTACGAAGCCTGGGTGGCCGAGCTGATCGGCAAGGGCCTGAAGGTCCGCCCCTCGCGCGAGTCGAGCGTGATCGACATCGAGTACGAAGGTGCCGACCCCCTGTTCTCCGCCAGCATGGCCAATGCCTATGCCAAGGCCTTCATCGACACCAGCGTGCAGTTCCGTGTCAATCCGGCCCGGCAGTTCTCCGACTTCTTCGAAGACCGTGCCCGCCTGGCGCGTGAGAAGCTCGAGCGTGCACAGCAGGCCCTGGCCGAAGCCCAGAAGGCCAAGGGCATCATCGCCACCGAAGAGCGCCTGGACGTGGAAACACTGCGCCTGAACGATCTGGCGCAGCAGGTCACCTCGCTGAGGGCGCTCAAGGATGACGCCCTCAGCCGCTCGGTCGAAACCAGCCGCAACCCCGAGCGGGCCACGGACGTCATCAACAACACCCTGGTGTCCAGCCTCAAGTCTGATCTGGCCCGGGCTGAAGTGCGCCTGCAGGAGTTGCTCGAGAAGTACTCCGATGCCTATCCCACCGTGATCGAGCAGCGTGCCAGCGTGGCCAAGCTGCGCTCGCAGGTGAACCAGGAAATCTCCCGCGTGTCCGGTAGCCTGGGCACCAGTTCCACCATCACCAAGACCCGTGAATCCGATGCCATCGCCGCCTACGAGGCCCAGCGCGAAAAGCTGATGAAGCTCAAGGAGGCTCGCAGCGAGCTGGCGGTGCTGGAGCGCGAGGTCGACAGCGCCCAACGCATCTACGAAGCGATCATGGCTCGCCTGAGCCAAAGCAACCTGGAAGGCAGCACCAGCCAGGCCGGGGTCACGATCCTCAGCCCCGCAACCGAACCGACCACCGCCTCGTCGCCCAAGCTGTTGCTCAACACCGCCATCGCGGCCGTGCTGGGTGCGCTGCTGTCCGTGATGGCTGCACTGGGCATCGAACTCTTCGACCGTCGAATCCGCAGTTCCGACGATCTCGTGCAGTTGCTCGACGTGGCCGTCATCGGCGCCCTGCCTGGGCCTGCCGGCAAGACCAGCCTGCTGGGGCGTTTGCGCAAGTCCGAGCGCGCATCATCGAATCGTCCGGCCCTGGCCTGAGGTCGCAGTAAACCATCATGAGCAGCAATCCTCTCCCGCCGTTCGCCGCGACATCGACGTTCAGCCCTGTGGAAGAGCCCAGCAACGACGCGCCGAGCGACCTGTCCATCGGCGAGATCATCGCCAAGGCCAACAACCTGTCTGCGGAGCAGATCGGGCAGATCGTCGAATACCAGCGCACCCATGGTGTGCGCTTCGGCGAAGCCGCCGTGGCGCTGGGCCTGGCCAACAACGACGATGTGATGTGGGCCCTGGCCCAGCAGTTCCACTATCCGTACTCCGCCGAGAACCAGAACCCGATCGATCCTGAGCTGGTCGTGGGGGCACGCCCCTTCACCGAGCAGGCCGAGGCGTTCCGCGCCATCCGCAGCCGCTTGATCATGCGTCTGTTCACGGATGAGCGCCCCAAGCATGCGCTGGCCGTGGTGAGCCCCCAGTCTGGCGATGGCAAAACCTTTTTCGCCGCCAACATCGCGGTGGCGTTCTCGCAATTGCCCGGTCGCACCTTGCTGATCGATGGCGACATGCGCACGCCGCGCCTGCACGACCTCTTCAACCTCAAGGACAAGGGCTCGGGCCTGTCGGGCATCCTGTCCGGCCGTGCGGCCTCGCGCGTGATCCAGTCGGTGCCAGGGCTGCCTAGCCTCTATGTGCTGCCGGTGGGTGTGATCCCGCCCAACCCGCTCGAACTGCTTGAGCGTCCTGCCTTTGGTCTGATGATGCGCGAGCTCAAGACCAAATTCGATCGCGTCATCGTGGACACCCCGGCCTTGTCGGCAGGTACTGATGCCGCCGTCATCGCGGCCCGCTGTGGCGCCGCACTGGTGCTGGCCCGTCGGGACAACAGCCGCCACGCCGCCATGCAGGAGCTGGCCCGTACGGCGCGCATGGGTTCCATCGAGATCGTGGGTTCGGTGCTCAACGAGTACTGACACCCCGGGTACTGATCCGCATCTCAAGACACGCGCCGCAGCAATATGCGGCGGCGCATGCGGCCAGCCTGTTCAAGGCCGCCCGAACTCCTTGACCGCCTGGTTGATGCGCTGGATCACGGCTTCGTCCGGCTGCTGTGCGCCGTCGGGTCCCCGCTTCATGGTGCGGATGAAACTGCCGCCCGGCCGGCATTGCGGGTGGTTGTCGCCATGGTCGTAGGAGTACAAGGCCAGCAGTCCCACGTTCATTGACTTGAACTGGCGGATGGCCTGGTACATGGCTTCCCCAGCGTCGGCCGAGGGCATCTGCCCGAATGTCACGGGGTGCGCGGGCGAGCCGGTCGTGCCGCAGCCGGAGATGCCGTACTCGGTGATGGCCAAGGGCTTGTTCACGCCGAAGCGCTGGCTGGCATCACGCATGCGCTGCACTGCGTCCGATATCGCGTTGCTGGAGTAGGGTTGCCCCTGCGCATCGTTGGGCAGGTGGCCGTACAGGTGTGAGCCGATGTAGTCACAGTATTGGTAGATGGGCTCGCCCTGGGTGGTGCGCGCGCCGAGCACCAGGCCCAGCCCGCGGGGTGACTCGGGTTGGGGGCAGATCACGGGCACCTGCGTGTCCACAGCCTTGGTGTTCTCGGCCACCATCTTGCACAGATCCGCCAGTTCCGTGGGCGTGCCGGTGAAGCCGCCGATCAGGTCAGGCTCGTTCCAGCACTCCACACCGACAAGGCGGCCTTTCAGGCGCTTGACGGTTTCGCGCACCATCCGCCCATAGGCGGGCCAATAGGTCTTGGCAGGCGGGGCCGCGTAACCAGGCAGATCCATGGCCGAAGGCTGGTTCGGCGCGGCGCTGGCCCAACGGGGGGAGCCTGAGAACACCACCAGCAGGCTGCGGCCCGAACGTGCATGGTAGGCCGCCCAGGCATCCACCTGGGCCCAGTCGTAGCGGTCTTCCCCTTGCCACCACTCCATGCCGGACATGCCATCGGCAGCCAGGCTGCGGGCAAACTGGTAGTCCATCTTGATCGGGCCGAAACGCCGCTCGCTGATGCCGGGGTAGCGGTGGAAGCTGGCACCGATCAGCATCTGCTGCGGCGAGACAGGAGCGGCGGTGGCTTGCGCCGTGGCCCTGGCGGCGGCCTGCTGCGGTTCGGCATCGTCGGCGCCGCCACTGGGTGCCCACCGCACCGTGCCTCGCACGGTGGCGCCGGGCTCCAGGTTCATCAGTGACACGCGTGGCAGTACCTGCGCCACATTCCCATTCACGGTAGCCGGGCGCAAAGCCGCCACCACCCGCTGGAAGCCAGGCAGGTTCTGGGCCGCCAAGGCATGCTCGGGCATGAACTCGCCTTGGTAGTTGCCGGCGCTGCCCAGCAGGTGGTAGCCGATGCCCAACAGGGTGCGGGGGTCTGAGCCCTGCAGTTCGATCTCCGCCGTCAGCTTGTGCCCTTTGGCGGCGTCCAGAGGCAAGGGGGCCTGGGTCAGGAAGAAAGCCGCGTTGGCGACCGAGGTCGACCGGTTGGTGATGGAGAACGTCAGCTCCGAGGGGAAGCCGCCTGCATTGGGCGTGCGGTGCGCCTCGTACTGGATCTGCAGCCCGTCGGGGGCATTGAGCCCGCGTGCCCGGCCGTCGTTGAACAGCGTGTCGAGCCGGACAAAAGGCGGGGCGGTGGCCTCTTGCGCCTGTACCAGCCCCGTGAAGGGCTCACCGGGCGCGAGCCAGAGCCAGCCCCCTACGGTCAAGGCGGCCAGCAGCAGGCCACCGCCGGTCAATCCGAGCCATTGCTTCTGACGACGAGTCATGCGTCACCTCGCAATCCCTGGCGGATGCCATCGATCAATCCCTGGGCTGCATTGTCGAACGTGTAGGTGCTGACCAGGTCGATGCTTTGGCGGGCCATGGCGGCACGAAGGCCATGATCCGTGACAAGTGTCACGCAAACGTCTGTCCAGGCCTGGAGGTCCAAGGGCCTGACAAAACCGCTCACGCCATCGACCACCAACTCGCCCGCCACACCGGCGTGCGGCGTCACCACCACCGGAACCCCGCTGGCGCACGATTCATTGGCCACCACGCCCCAGGCATCTCCCGCGGTCGGGAAGAGGCTGACCGCGCAGCGCGCATAGTGCGCCGGCAGTTCGTGCTGCTTGGCAAACCCGGGGAACTCGACCCGCAGGCCGGGCAGTTGGGCGGCCAGGGCGCGTACCTCATCGTCCATGGGGCCGCTGCCCACCATCAGTACCGACACGGTTCTGCCCAGCCGCCCCGCCACGGCCGAGGCCACCCGCAGTGCGAAGTCAGGGTGCTTTTCCTGGGTGAAGCGGCCACAGAAGATGAAGTCCACCTCAGGCTCGGTGTCCAGCCGTGGCTTAAAGAGATGGTTGTTGGCGCACAGGTGCGACTTGTGCATGCGGGTGCGCGGTACGCCGTACTGGTCGTACAGGCGGAATGTGCCTTCGCTGGGGCCGAAAGCCACGTCCAGGTGGGGGTAGATGCGCTTGCGCACCCAGCGGTGTATGCCGGACAGCCGGGCTTCGGTGTCGTCGGTGCCGTCGATCAGCAGGCCCAGCCGGCAGCCCCGCCAGCGCGCATACAGGAAGGCCAGCAGGTTGGTCGGGTTGAAGCCGGTCAGGATGACCATGTCCGGCGACAGCGCGCGCAGGCGTGCCAGCACATCCGTGTTGAGGTGGATGAAGGTTTCCTTCCAGGTCAGGAAGAACGACTTCATGAACGCGTGCTGGAAGCGCATCGTCGACAGGTCCCACTGCCGCGTGGGTTCGCGCTCGGTCGAGAACAGCACTGTCAGCTCGAAGTCGGGCACATCGGCCACCGTGTTGAACACCGGGATCCGGTAGGGCGCCGGGTTGTTCGACACCAGGACGACGCGAGGCCGGGCGGTGGCCGTTACGGGCTGCGAGACGACTGTGTTCATGGGTTGACTTGGTGTGACGGCCCTGTGCGCTGAAGCACGAAGACGCGGGCGGAAACCATCAGCAGTGCGGCCGACACGATCGGCCCGGCCACGATGAAGAGCAGGGCATGCGGGGCCAGGGCGAGCGTGAACACGATCTGGCAGACATCCGCCGCGCCGGACAGCCACAGCCAGGCGCGCTGGCGCCTGAGGCAGAAGGCCGCACGCTCATAGACATAGGTGGCCGCCGCCAGGATCGAGGCCACGGCATTAACGGCCATCAGCATGGTCATGTGCCAAGCATCTACCTTGTAGAGCTGGGCCAATACGGGAAAAGCCACCGCCACCGCCACGCTGGACACAGTGGTCACAAGCATGCATTTGCCGAACCATTGGCGCAGCGCGGCGTTGAAATCCTCCGGGCCGCGGTCGTTGGCCGCGCCCAGATCCGACACGATGCGCCCACCCCAGCTGCTGATGGGCAGTTGCATCAGCATCATCCACTGGAGGCCGATGGTGACCAGGCCAACGCCCTCCGGCCCATGGAACCTGCCCGCCAAGTAAATGCAGCAGAACCAGCTGGTGCCGTTGCGGATGATGGTGGAGATCACGCTGGGCAGCGCCTGACGGATGCGCAGCACGGCTTCGCGGCGCAGGGCCTGTTGTTGCGCGGGGCTGGTGCCGTGGGCGGGGCGTGGCAGTGTGCGCAGGCGCCACGTCAGCCACAGCCCGGGGCCTGCGGCGGCCAGCACCGCCAGGGCCAGCGCGCCCTCGATGCCCCAGGTGATCACCACCGGGATGCACAGCAGTGTGGCCGCCACCATCGTGAGGCCAATGGCCTGCGCGCAATCGCGCCCGCGTTGTGCGCCGTGGTAGAGGCCCACGCTGAAATGCGTGAGCAGCTGGGACACGGCCAGCAGCGCCACCGCCACGAAGGCCGCGGCCAGGGACATCACCTGCTTGTCCTGGGCGGCGGCCTCAGTGGATGCCAGCAGGACCAGGGCGCAGCCCCCCGCGGCGCCCACCAGCGCGAACAGCCCGATGATCCAGCGGTGTGCCACGCCGATGGCACGCAGGCCGTGCTCGGCCGTGTGCTCCGTGGCCATCAGGGTGGCCGTGTTGGCCAGCGGCAAGGACAGGGGCGTGATCGGGGCGCTCGATGAGATCTGCAGGCTGGAGTAGGTACCCAGCACTCCGATGCCTGCG
>CALAKR010000218.1 GCA_937923225.1 uncultured Aquabacterium sp.
TGGTGATCGCGGCGCCCCCCAGCACCAGGATGAATAGGGCGATCACCCACGCAAAGATGGGGCGATCAATGAAAAACTGGGCCATGGAAGGTCTCCGGCTGGCGGGATATCAAGGTCAGAGTCAGAGTCGTCGCAGGGCCATCACTTGGCGGCAGCGGGTGCCGAGGCCTGCGAGGCGGGGCTGGCCGTCTGCGGGGCCCAGGGCACAGCCTTCACGGGCTGCTTGGGGCGCACCTTCTGGAAGCCGTCCACCATCACCTGTTCGCCTTCCTTGAGGCCATCGGTCACCACCCACTGGTTGCCCAGGGCGCCGCCCAGCTTCACGGGGCGGGTCGAGACCTGGCCCTGCGCGTCGACCACCATCACGGTGTCGCCCTGCGCGGCGCGGGTCACGGCCTGCTGCGGGATCAGGATGCCGCCCTGCACCTGGGCCTGCTCCAGCCGCACGCGCACGTACAGGCCGGGCAGCAGCGCGCCCTGCGGGTTGGGCAGCTCGGCACGCAGGCTGACCTGGCCGGAGGTGCTGTCCACCGTCAGGTCCGTGAACAGCAGCCTGCCGTTGAGCGGGTACTCGGTGCCGTCGTCCAGCACCACCTTGACGGTGGCCCCTTCGGCCCCAGCCTTGCCGAGCTTGCCGGCCTGCATGGCGCGCTGCAGGCGCAGCGCCTCGGTGGCCGACTGGGTGAAGTTCACGTACAGCGGGTTGATCTGCTGCACGGTGGCCAACTGGGTGGTCTCGCCCTGCCCCACCAGCGCGCCTTCGGTCACCAGCGCCCGGCCGATGCGGCCACTGATGGGCGAGGTGACGGTGGCATAGCCCAGATTGATCTGGGCCGTCTGCACGGCGGCCTTGGCGGTGGCCACGTCGGCCTGGGCCTGGCGCTGCGCCACCTGGGCGTTCAGGTACTCCTGCGGGCTGACGGCCTTGGCCTCTTGCAGCGGCTTGTAGCGCTCGGCCAGGGCGGTAGCCTGGTTCAGGTTGGCCTCCGCCTTGGCCAGGGTGGCCCGGGCGCTGTCGAACGAGGCCTGGTAGGTGCTCGGGTCGATCTGGAACAGCACCTGGCCAGCCTTCACGTCCGAGCCTTCCACGAAGGTGCGCTTTTGCACTACACCGGCCACGCGGGCACGAACTTGCGCAATGCGGGAAGCCTCCAGGCGGCCGGGCAGCTCGGTCACCAGCGGCACGGTCTGCGGCTTGACGGTGACCACGCCCACCTGGGGCGGCGGCGGTGTCTGGCCAGCACCCTGCTGCGCGCCCTTGTCACCGCAGGCGCTCAGGAGCGCACCGAGGGCGACGACGCCCACCGCGACGCCACTCCAGCGCCATGCAGGATGGGCCCGCAGGCCTGCGTGTTGTTGTTGCTGTTGTCGCATGGCCATGGAACACACCTCGTCAAAAAGAAAATTGCTTAGTCAACCAATGAGCATGGAATATACATACATTCTTGTATGTATGCATGAATGTGCCTGACAATACCTTTAAAGCTGAGGACTTTGACCCATATTCCAAACCATGAGACGGACCAAGGAAGACGCCCAACTGACCCGCGAGAAGTTGCTGGACACCGCCGAGCTGGTGTTTGGCAACAAGGGCGTTGCGCGCACCTCCCTGCAGGACATCGCCCAGGCGGCGGGCATGACGCGGGGCGCCATCTACTGGCACTTCGAAGACAAGGCCGCATTGTTCAGCGCGATGATGGACCGCATCGTGACACCCATGGAGGAGGCCCTCAAAGCCCTCACGGAACACCCGGGCAAGGATCCGATGGCCGACCTGCGAGAGGCCATGCTGGTGTCGCTCAAGCTCATCACTGACGACGAACGCACGCGCCGCGTCATGCAGATCGCCGTGCGCCAGGCACCTTTTGTGGGCGAGATGGCCGGCGCGCTGGAGCGTCGGCTGGAAGTGCACTTGCGCTGCCGCGGGCACATCGAAAGCGCAGTGCGATCGGCCCAGTCGCTGGGGCTGGCACAACAGGGCTTGTCACCACGCGCCGTGGCCACGTCGATCATGGCCATCATCACCGGGCTGATCGATTTGTGGATGCTCGAGCCCAGCCTGTTTCCGCTGGTGGAGGCGGGGCAGGATGCATTGGACGTTTACCTGGCCGGGCTCAAGTCGGTGGCGTGAACGAAAGGCCCCGGCGCGCTGCCCGTGGTGGCACCGTCGGTGGCTTCGTCCAGGCCCTCGCCGCCTGGTTCGTCAAGGTGGCGCGTGTCCGCCCAGCCCACCAGGCTGAAGCCTTCGGGTGAATGGATCAGGCGGTTGATGCTGGCGTTGGCGATCTTCCAAGAGCGCGGGGCCGACATGCCCACGTGCGTCGCTGCGCGGTAGAAGCAATCGAGCACGCCGCCATGGGCCACCAGGGCGATGGTCTGCCCCGGATGGGCCAGCGCCAACCGACGTGCCGCGCCCACGGTGCGCTCATAGAAGTCGTTCAGCGTCTCGCCGCCCTCCGGGCCGTAGGCCGGATCACGCTGGCGCCAGCGGCGGCCTTCTTCCGGCCATTGCGCGAC
>CALAKR010000219.1 GCA_937923225.1 uncultured Aquabacterium sp.
GGCCTGAACCACGGAGCGGTTCATGCCGACGAACATCACGCCGTCACGCACCAGGGGCGCGACTTCGGTCAGGCCGCCCACGGGCAGCGACCACGACCATTCCATGCGCAGTTCGCCGACGTTCTTGGCGTTGACCTGTTCCAGCGGGCTGTAGGCCTGGTTGTCCACCGTGCGGCGCCACATCAGCCATTCACCGGCTTCGGGGTTGAGCACGTTGGCGTCGGTCACGGGACGATAGGCGGCCATGTCAGCGAACGCTGCGGGCACGAAGGTGGCGCTGATCGCAGCGGCCAGGGCGAGGGTCTTGAAATTCATGAATGCAAATTCGGTCAGATGGTTTGAACACGCAGGAGGCGGCCGAGAGCAGCGCCCGCCAGCGGCGGCGGCACGCTTCTCAGGCCGGTGGCTCAGCGCAGTTTCTTGACTTGGTCCACGGTGATGCCGCCGAGCTTGTTGCCCCAGGCATTGCGCGCGAAGGTGGCGATGGCGGCCACGTCGGCGTCGGCCAGCATGGGCGCGAAGCTGGGCATGTCGCCGCTGCCGACGAGGATCTGCTTGATGAAGGCGTCGTCATTGGCAATCATCTTGTTGCCCTTGAGCGCTGCGCCAAACGCGCCTTCGCCATTCGGGCCGTGGCAGCCCGAGCAGGTCGCGGCGTACTTTTCCTTGCCCAGCTCGAACAGCGCGGCGTCGACCGGAGCCACGGTCTTGGCGGCGGGAACGGCGGCTTGCGCCTGCTTGGGGGCAGCGGTGTTCAGCTTGCCCACGGTGGAGACCACATAAGCCACCTTGTTGAAGCCCTGGCCGTTCACGTCGCCAGCGGCCTGGTCGCCCGCAAAGGTATAGAGCGGCAGGCCGTTGAAGGTGGCTTGCAGCGTGCCGTCGGCGCGCTTGACCGCACCCACCAGGCCCTGCGCCAGCAGCCAGCCCTGGGGCTTGGCGCCCACTGCCTTCACGGGCGTGAACTGGGATTGGCAGGCCTTGTCGCATGCGGCCAGGGCTGCGGCCTTCTCGTCCGCCTTCTGCGAGTCGGTCAGCAGGGCATAGACGGTCTGGCCATTGGCGGCGGCAACCAGCTTGCCCATCGACGCGGTCTTGCCCTGAACCAGAGTGAAATTGTTGGTGGGCTGGGCCAGCAGGCTGGCGGGCGCCATGATCGCAGCAGCCGACAGGGCTGCCGCAAGGGTCTTCACATGCATGATTTTTGTGCTGTTAGCGGTTGAACGTACAAATGTTCACGAATCGTTGCACAAAATTCCAACGTGAAAATGACACACAAATCAATCAGGCAACACCCTTGGTCGTTTGACAATGATCAAAAAACCCACAGATTGTCGGATGAAAAGTAGCGGGCGCTGCAGTGCCACCGGGAACCTCCGCATGAGTAATGCCCGCAACTGCGCCGATCTCCAATCCGCAGTCCCGCAAAAGCATGGATAGCTCGATAAATGAATCCATGAATGTAAATAAGATGCATTCTTATAAGAGTCCTGTATAAGACCTTGCATTATTTTCAGTAATTTGTGAAACTTCAGAAAATACAAGTCTATTTACATTTTTTTACAAACAAGTGCGATCTCTATGGAACCTTGTTCGGCTTTTTGGAACCACGCAGTTCGCCGGCTCTGGCCCGAGCCGCTCGCTATGATGGCTGGCAGCCCTCTCCACTCATCACGCATCTATGCCATCCACCGCGATCTCCGTTCCCCTGTATGCCGACGTCGAGGCCGCCGCGCGCCGGCTCGATGGCGTCGCCCACCGCACCCCCGTAATGCGCTCGCGTACTGCCGATGCACAGCTGGGCGCGCAGTTGTTCTTCAAGTGCGAGAACCTGCAGCGCATGGGCGCATTCAAGTTTCGGGGCGCCTACAACGCGCTGTCGCAGTTCACGGACGCGCAGCGCAAGGGTGGCGTGCTGGCATTCTCGTCCGGCAACCACGCGCAGGCCATTGCGCTGTCGGCGCAGCTGCTCGACATGCCGGCCGTGATCGTGATGCCCGAAGATGCGCCGGCGGCGAAGATGGCGGCCACGCGCGAGTACGGCGCCCAGGTGGTCACCTACAACCGCTTCACCGAAGACCGCGAAGCCATCAGCGCGCAACTGGCCCGCGAGCGCGGCATGACGCTGATTCCACCGTTCGACCATGCGGATGTGATCGCCGGCCAGGGCACGGTGGCCAAGGAGTTGTTCGAAGAGGTGCCCGACCTCGACTACCTGTTTGTCTGCCTGGGCGGCGGCGGCCTGCTGTCGGGCAGCCTGCTGGCCGCGCAGGCACTTGCGCCGCAGTGCAAGGTCTACGGTGTCGAACCCGAGACCGGCAATGACGGCCAGCAATCGCTGCGCAGCGGCACGCTGGTGCGCATTCCCACGCCCAAGACCATTGCCGATGGCGCACAATCGCAGTCCCTGGGCGATATCACCTTTGCCGTGATCCGGCCTGCGGTCGAGGACATACTCACGGTTTCCGACGAGCAATTGGTGCAGGCGCTGCGCTTTTTTGCCGAACGCATGAAAATCGTGGTCGAGCCCACCGGCGCCCTGGCATTTGCCGGAGCCCTGCATGGCGGCGTTGCGCTTGCGGGTGCGCGCGTTGGCGTCATCATCAGTGGCGGCAATGTCGACCTCGAACGCTACGCCCGCTTCCTGGCGGACTGACGCCCGGCCTGCGCACTTGTGCGCAGTCCCTCCATATCCCTGTTGAATCCATAGAACAACATGAGCCAAGTTCATCTCATCGACCACCCGTTGGTCCAGCACAAACTCACGCTGATGCGCCGCAAGGAAGCCAGCACCAACAGCTTTCGCCGCATGCTCGGCGAGCTCAGCACCTTGATGGCCTATGAGATCACGCGCGACATGCCGCTGCAGGACATCGAGATCGA
>CALAKR010000220.1 GCA_937923225.1 uncultured Aquabacterium sp.
GCCAGGCCGAGGCCCGCTCGGCCGAGGCGCAGGCCACGCTCAAGCGCATCATCGAGATGGCCCCCATGGCCATCAGCCTGCTGGAGGCCTCTTCGCTGCGCGTGCTGCAGGCCAACAAGGCCGCCGCCGGTTTCCTGCAACGCGACCCCCTTCAGGCCGTGGGCGAGCCGCCCGAGACCCTGTTTCCCGAAGCCCGCGCCCGCCAGATGCGTGAGGAGATGCAATCCGCGCTGGACGCCAACGCCCCCGTGCACCGCGAGCACAAGGTGGGCAATGGCAATGGCAACGGCAAGGGCCCGTTCCAGATCTGGGACGTGAACTACCTGCCCCTGGGCAGCGATGACCAGGCCGCCGACCAGTTGCTGGTGGTCTCCTCGGACATCACCGAGCAGCGCGCCGCCGAAAAGGCCCGGCTGGACGCCGCCATTGCCCAGCGCGAGATGCTGGTGCGCGAGGTGCACCACCGCATCAAGAACAACCTGCAGGGCGTGGCTGGCCTGCTGCAGCAGATCGCCCAGCGCAAGCCCGAGGTGGCACCCGCCATCTCCGAGGTGGTCGGCCAGGTGCAGGCCATCGCCCAGGTCTACGGCCTCCAGGTGGGTGCCGGCGGCCCCTTGCGCCTGCACAGCGTGGTCGAGGCCATCGCGTCATCCGTGCAGAAAACCTTCGGCCACCCGATCGCCCTCACGCTGGAAGGCCCCCAGGTCAACGACTGGCAGCTGCCCGAGGCCGAGTCCATTCCGATCGCCCTGAGCCTGAACGAGTTGTTGACCAACGCCCACAAGCACAGCGACAAGGGCAGCCCCATCGCATGCGGCATGAGCAGCGACGAACAGGGCGTGACGATCAGCATCCGCAACCGCGGCCACGTGCCGGAAGGCTTCACGATGGACCGCATCCGGGGCGGCGTTTCGGGCCTGGGCCTGGTGCGCGCCCTGCTGCCCCGGCGCAGCTCCAGCATCCAGATCCAGCAGGATGGCGCCCAGGTGCTGACCCGCCTGCAACTGACGCCGCCGGGCATCAGCCTGTCCCCCTATCCCCCGAACTTAGGTGAACCCGCTGGTCAACAGTTCGCTCTTTGGCCACAATAGGGAACTTGCGTGCCTGAATCGGGCACGAACCATTCACCATAAATTCACAAGAATCCGGATGGCGGTTGGCATGGAAAAACAGCGGTCACCTGGCTGCTGAATGCGTCACCACCAGCTCCCGGGCAGCGACCCGACATCATGAATGCGACGACTGCGCCCGATGGCGCGCCCGTCAAGGGCAAGGTTCTGGTGGTTGACGATGACCGTCTGGTGCTCGCCACCGTGACGCACGGCTTGTCGCAGGCCGGCTATGAAGTCATCGATGCCGACAACGGCGATGACGCTATCCTGCTGGCGCGCCAGCACAAGCCTGATCTGGCCCTGCTCGACATCCGCATGGAAGGCAAGACCGGCTTCGACGTGGCCGCCTACCTGCGCGAGTACTGCCAGATTCCCTTCATGTTCCTGTCCGCCTTCTCGGACGAGGCCACCATCAAGCAGGTCAAGGCGCTGGGCGCCGTGACCTACCTGGTCAAGCCCCTGGACATCCAGCAGATCGTGCCGGCCGTGGAGGCCGCCTTCGCCAAGCGCCCAGCTTCGGACGACATGCTCGACCAGCCAGCCGCGCCCATCCTCGCGGCCCAGCCCGAGGTGCTGAACCCGCTCGAAGACACCGTGGCCGTCGCCGTGGGCATCGTGATGCACCGTCACTCGCTAGGGCGTCTGGCTGCGCTGGACCGCCTCAAGGCCCAGGCCCGCCAGGAGGGCCGCTCGCTCGAAGCGTTGAGCCTGCGCCTGCTCGAAGCCCAGGAAGTGCTGTCCGGCCTAGGGCCGCTGCACTGACGCGCTCGAGCGTGCCGCCCCCAACTCCGCGGTGGTTGGCAGCGGTGTGCCAGCCAGATCGGTGAGCGGCAGCACCTTGCCTGCGCCCTGGGGCGCCACCACCGTGGGCCTCAGTGACGTGGCTGATGCCGACGCCACCAGCGTGAAATAGAAGCACGCCCCCTGCCCTGGCTCCGCCTCGGCCCAGACCCGCCCGCCATGGCGGCGCACGATGTTCTGCACCCCCGCCAGCCCCACGCCCGTGCCTGGAAACTCCTTGGTGCTGTGCAGCCGCTGGAACAGGCCGAACAGCTTGTCGGCGTGCTGCATGTCGAAACCGGCGCCGTTGTCGCGCACATAGAACACGCAGGGATCGGTGGCGGACACCCGGCCCACCTCGACACGGGGCCGTTCGACCTTACCGCTGTACTTCACGGCGTTGCCGATCAGGTTGTCCAGCACGCGCCGCACCAGCAACGGATCAGCCTCGGCCTGCATGCCCGGCTCGATCAAAATCTGCACGGGCGCAACGGGTGCCTCGACGCCTGGCGCAACAGCCAGGCCAGAGCGCTGCGCCCCGCGTTGTTCATCCGCCACTTCACGCGCCAGTGCACTCAGGTCAACCGGACAGCGGTCCACCGGCGCCTGGGACAACTGGGCCTGCTCCAGGATGGCGTCGATCATGCCGTTCATGCGGCCCGTGGCCGTCAGGATGCGTTCCAGATGATCGTTGCCGATGCGGTCCAGCAGGCGGCCGTAGTCTTCCTGCACGATGCGCGCGAAGCCGTCGACCACGCGCAAAGGCGCGCGCAGGTCGTGCGACAGGGCATAGCGCAGCACCTCCTGCTCGGCCTCGCTCATCGGCGTGAACGAGCCGGTCAGGTCGACAACACCCGCCTGGCCGGCGGGCGCCAAGTTGGCAGGCGATGAAGCGGCAGACTGTGGCGGACGCCAGACACCGTGGTAGCCGGCAAAGCCGCCCTGTGCATCCAGCCGCGGCACACCCAGCACCCGGGCTCCTGCGAGCACGCCACCTCCGGAGAAGGGCCAAGGCAGATTGCCCACATCGACCGGCAGCTTTGAGCGCAGACGCGTCTCCAGCATGGCCAGCGCCGCAAGCCCAGCATCGTCGATCTCATCCCGCGCCCGGCCATCACATTGCCACAAGGAGCAGGCGGAAGCCGTCAGGCGCTGTGCCGCCAACCAGGCGTTCTGGTCATCGCTATCGGGTTTGAGCAACACCAGCCGGTGTTCTGCGTCGGTTTGCCAATACCAACCGTCGACCCAGTCCTGCCAATATCCCGCCACGTTGGATGGGGAATATGTCGGCATCGTTGCCACACGGTTTATCGGGCGGTGCAGCAGCAAGGGTGCCGCACCCAGCAGCAGAAATACCACCGCCATCCAGCCGGCCGCGTCCGTGAGCACCACGACCATGGCCGCCACCAGCCCGCCGATCAAGGCCAGCCAATGCGCTGCCAGATGGTGGTCAAGCATGCCGCGGGCTTGCATATGTCGTGTTTGGAATTCCTGCATCAATTTGATTGTATGAAGGGCAGGACGGGGTTTCTTCGGCTGGCTCCATTCATTTGGAACCCTGTACAGTGCAAGGCTCCGCATACCAGTTGTCTAGTATGCCCGGTGTTCATCGGAGGTAAAGGGGTAAATCCCCATCCGTGGATTCACACGATGTCGC
>CALAKR010000221.1 GCA_937923225.1 uncultured Aquabacterium sp.
AAGGCTCGGGCAGCACGCGGGTGGACAGCCAACCGGCCCGGGCGCTGATCTCCCAGATCGCCATCAGCAAGATGGGCAAGATCCAGGGCAGGGCGTTCTTCGGGGCGAGGCGGTCACGCCAGGTCGCGAGGGCATTGCTCATGGACAGATCCTGTGTGCGGTGTCAGCTGGCCGAGGTCTGCTGGGCCGGCGTCGAGGTGGCGGGCGGCACGAAGCTGTTGGCCACGATCTCTCCGAAGGGACCGGTCAACGTCTTGCCGGGCAGCTTCTTTTGCACGTCCAGCGGCAGCAGCGGGAACACCAGTTCGGCGAAGCGGTGGGCTTCTTCCAGGTGCGGGTAGCCCGACAGGATGAAGTACTCCAGGCCCAGGTCCGCGTACTCCTTGATGCGGTCGGCCACCTGCTGCGGGTTGCCCACCAGGGCCGTGCCGGCACCGCCGCGCACCAGGCCCACGCCAGCCCACAGGTTGGGCGAGACCTCCAGCCCGTCGCGGATGTTGTCCTTGTTGAACTTGCCCTTGTTGAGCTCGGCCATGCGGCGCTGGCCCACAGAGTCCATCTGCGCGAACTTCTTCTGCGCGGCGGCCACGGTGGCTTCGTCCAGGTGCGAGACCAGCTCAGCGGCGGCGCGCCATGCTTCGTCTTCCGTCTCCCGCACGATCACGTGCAGGCGGATGCCGAAGCTCAGCGTGCGGCCATGCTTGGCGGCGCGCTCGCGGATGTCGGCCACCTTGGCGGCCACGGCGGCGGGCGGCTCGCCCCAGGTCAGGTAGGTGTCCAGTTGCTCGGCGGCCAGCTCATGTGCCTCAGGCGACGAGCCGCCGAAGAACACCGGCGGGTACGGGTTGTTGATGGGCGGGTAGAGCAGCTTGGCGCCCTTGACCTGCAGGTGCTTGCCGTCGTAGTCGAACGCCTCGCCATCGTGGCTCTTGGCCAGCACCTCGCGCCAGATGGTCAGAAACTCGCGTGAGAGCTCATAGCGCTCGGAGTGGGGCAGGAACAGGCCGTCGCCTTCCAGCTCTTCCGGATCACCGCCGGTGACCAGGTTGACCAGCAGGCGGCCACCGGAGATGCGGTCCAGCGTGGCGGCCATGCGGGCCGTCTGCGCGGGCTGGATGATGCCGGGGCGCAGGGCCACCAGGAACTTGAGTTGGCGCGTCACGTCGATCAGGCTGGAGGCCAGGATCCACGAGTCTTCGCAGGAGCGGCCGGTGGGCAGCAGCACGCCTTCGTAGCCCAGGCTGTCGGCGGCCACGGCCACCTGCTTGAAGTAGTCGAAGGTAGCGGCGCGGGCGCCCTTGGTGGTGCCCAGGTAGCGCGAATCGCCGTGGGTCGGGATGAACCAGAGGATCTTCATGGTCGGGTCCTTGTGCGGGAATGGGTGCGTGCTTGTTTTGATGCGGTCGTCAGGCCGTGCGGCCCGGCTTCCAGACGATGTCGGCGACCTTGACCGACTTGGGGATCAGGTTCTGCTTGAAGAAGGCATCGGCCACGCGCTGCTGGTCGGCGATCACCTCGGGCCACATCGGCTTGACGGGCGAGACAGGCCGGCGCGCGATGAAGCGGTGCACGGTAGCGAGGCCCAGGCCGCTGAAATCAGCGATCAGTTGCGCGGCTTCCTTGCGGTGGCTCTGCACATAGGCGTCGGCTCGGGTCAGTTCGTCGAACAGGGCCTTGACCGTCTGGGGGTATTGTTCTGCCAGCGGCTTGGAGGCCAGGTAGAAGGAGTTGTTGTTCGACAAGCCCACGCCATTGGTCAGCACACGGGGCTTCACGTCCACCTCGGTGGCGGCGTAGAAGGGGTCCCAGATGGCCCAGGCATCGATGCTGCCGCGCTCGAAGGCGGCGCGGGCCTCGGCCGGGGCCAACCAGATCGGCGTCACATCCGACCAGGCGATGCCGGCCTTCTCCAGCGCGCGCACGGTCAGGTAGTGGGCGCTGGAGCCCTTCTGGAAGGCGATCTTCTTGCCCTTCAGGTCAGCCAGCGTGCGCAGCGGCGAATCGGCCTTGACCAGGATGCCCGAGCTCAGCGGCTTGGGCGGCTCGGCGCCCACGTAGACCAGGTCCTTGCCGGCGGACTGGGCAAACACAGGCGGCGAATCACCCGTCATCGCGAACTCCAGGCTGCCCACGGCCAGCGCTTCGAGCATCTGCGGGCCGGCCGGGAACTCCACCCACTGCACCTTGCTGTTCGGGAAGCGCTTTTCCAGCGCGCCCTGCTGCTTGAGGATCACCAGATTGACCGAACTCTTCTGGAAGCCCACGCGCAGCAAGGGCGGGGCGGCCTCATTGGCCAGTGCCCAGCGGGGCAGGACACTCAGGCCCAGCAACGTGGCGGTGGTACCCAGCACGCGGCGGCGGGCGTTGAGGAAGTCGCGTTGGTTCGACATGGTGAAGTCCCTGTGGGCTTACTTGACGCCAGCCGGCAGCGCATCGGCGATGCGGATGGGCTTGGGGATCAGGTTCAAGGCCTGGAAGGCATCGGCGATCTTTTGCTGCTCGGCCGCGGTCTTGGCATTGATGGGCTGGATGCCGTAGGCGAAGCGGCTCACGGCCAGCTCGGTGATCGGGCGGTCCAGGCCGATCTGAGGACCCAGCACGTCGGCCACGGCAGACGGGTTCTTGGCGGCCCACACGTCCAGCTTCTCAAGCTCGTTGATGATGGCCTTGACCACCTGCGGGTTCTTCTCGCCGTAGGGGCGCGACACCAGGTAGAACTGGGTGTTGGCGACCAGGCCCTTGCCATTGGCCAGCACGCGGGCGCCGATCTGCTTCTCGGCCGCGGCCAGGAAAGGATCCCAGATCACCCACGCATCGACGCTGCCGCGCTCGAAGGCGGCGCGTGCATCGGCGGGCGGCAGGTACACGGTCTGGATGTCGGAGTACTTCACGCCGGCCTTTTCAAGGGCCTTGACCAGCAGGTAGTGCACGTTGGAGCCCTTGTTCAGGGCGACCTTCTTGCCCTTGAGTTCAGCCACGCTCTTGATGGGCGAGCCCTTGGGCACCACGATGGCTTCGGCTTCAGGGGCCGGCGGCTGGTTGGCCACGTAGACCAGGTCGGCACCGGCGGCCTGCGCGAAGATCGGCGGGGCTTCGCCCACGGTGCCGAAGTCGATGGAGCCCACATTCAGGCCTTCGAGCAGTTGCGGGCCTGCGGGAAACTCCACCCACTTCACGTCCACGTTGATCTGGGCCAGGCGCTTTTCCAGGTCGCCCTTGGCCTTGAGCACGGTCAGCGTGCCGTACTTCTGGAAGCCGATGCGCACCGTGGCGTTCTGGGCCCAGGCCGAGGTGCTACCCAGCACCGCCGTGGCGGCGAAGGCTGCCGTCAGGGTGACCAGGCTCAGGATCTTGGACAGGGCCCGACGAGAGAAGGTTCGTTGCATGGATTGGTCTTTCGTGTGCTTGGTTGACAGTGACGTGCCTCAGGCGCTGATGCGCACGCCTTGTGGCAGGGGATGTTGGGGGGCAGCGCGCTTGGCCAGCGGTGTGATCAAGGCCGGAACGGCTTGCAGCACCGGGGCATGGGGCAGGCGACGCTGCAGTTGGGCCGCCAGGCGCGACACGCGCTCATCGATGTCCGGTGTGCTGGCGTAGCCTTGCGTGTCGTGGCGCGGCAGTTGGGCATCGGTGGCGTAGACCGTGTCCAGGATCTCCCGGGCCCCCATGGACGACAGCACGGGCTTGAGGGCGTAGTCCACCGCCAGCAGGTGAGCGTTGCTGCCGCCGGTGGCCAGCACCACCACGGCCTTGCCGCGCAGGCCGTCCTGCGGCAGCAGATCCAGGAAGGTCTTCAGCAGGCCGCTGTAGGCCGCCTTGTAGATGGGGGTGGCGATCACCACGATGTCGGCCTGCGCAACGCGGCCGGTGGCGTCTACCAGTTCGGGGTGGGCGAACTCTGCCTGCAGCAGGGCTTGCGCG
>CALAKR010000222.1 GCA_937923225.1 uncultured Aquabacterium sp.
GACCATCGGCTCGGTCGTGATCTTCAAGGACACGGGCAACACTTCCACGTCGCCGGTGCTGTTCTTCCTGGACACCGTGACAGGCCTGCCCATGTCCACCAACGGCGGCGCCGTGACCATTCCCTGGGACAACGGCGTCAAGAAGATCGCGCGCATCAACCTGCCGATCTACCCGAAGGGCGCCGAGAAGATGTGGGCGGGCTCCATCAACTTCTCTGCAGACGACATCAAGGTGGCTCTGTTGCCCAGCTCCTACGTCTATGACGCTGCCCACGAGTTCTTACCGGACGTGGGTGCCGTGATCGGCACGGCCCAAGCGCTCGCCAGCAGGACCGTGACGGGCGGCGTGTTCGACGCGGCCGATGCCAACTTCGGTGCGCTGGCCAGCGGCTCGACCATTGGCAGCGTGGTGCTCTACAAGGACACGGGCACGGCGGCCACGTCGCCGCTGATCGCGCGCGTGACGGATGTGCTGGGCCTGCCGCTGGCCACCAATGGCGGCGGCCTGGTGGTGCAGTGGTCCAACGGCGCCGCGCGCATCTTCTCGCTGGTGCCGGCGTAAGGAGGCAGGGCCATGGACCTGTTCTCCAACAACGCCGAGACCGTGCTGGCTTCGGCCCTGACCAACGACAGCGGTGATCCGGGGTACGGCACGATCGTGACCACGGGCGCGGGCCTGGACGGCTTTGCCAACCCCAGCGGGACGCGCTCCCTGCGCGCGACCATCACGGACGCCACCATGCCCGGACAGTGGGAGGTGGTGCGGATCCGCCAGATCGACGGCGTGAATCTTGTGGTAGATCGCGGGATCGAGTTGCCATGGGATGCCGGCGGCCCCATGGCTTGGCCTGCTGGTGCCAAGGTCAGCGTGCGGCTCACGGCGGGCATGCTGGAGTCCTTCATGCAGATGCAAGAGTCGGGCTTCTTCGGCCAGGTCCTGAGCGGCGCTGACCGGTTCGCTGCGCTCGGCTATCCCGCTCTCAAGAGCGCATGGCCGCAATTGTTGGCGAACCCCACGTCCGACTGGCACCGCGCGGGCAACGGCCTGCCCATCGTGGGCGGCTCAATGTTCGTGGACCTGGGCACGCCGCCGGCTTGGGCTGCGGGCAACTTCGCCCACGGTGACGTGGTGGTGCCAGGCACACCCGATGGCTGCCAGTACTGGGCCTGCACCAACCAATCGAACGCGGTGTATGCGGATGCGGTGCCGGACTTCCAGGGCATGGGCACGCATGTGCCGCTGGACCCCACCTATCCGTCGCTGGGCTACTGGGTGCCAGTGCAGATGCCGGTGGACCTGCTGGTGCGGCTGGAGGGCGTGCGCATAGTGGTCGAGGAGGTCGGGTTCATCGCCAGTGTGGTGACGGCCAGCACGCCGCCAACGGTCTCCATCGGCTCGGACCTCGGGTTCTCCGATGCGCGGCCAACGCGCTTTGCCAATGCGGTCTCGCTGTCGCAGATCACGGCCGGCGGCGAGTCCCACCGCATCCCCATCGCTGTCGGCGGGCAGTTGTCGGATTCCCTGACCTTCCGAGTCGACACGCCTGCTGCTGGTGGCCGGTTCTCGGGCCGGTTCTACTGGCGCGGGTTCTACGTTGAGATCTCATGAGCTATCCGCTCATCAACGGCGCCGCCATCAACGGCGAGGAGGCTGGCGAGGCCACGGTCGGCATTGACTTGGTGACCTTTGGCCAAGCCGTCGCCGTGCCTGCGCTGTTGGCAGCCGGCGCGCAGCCGATGGAGCTGGGCACGCCGCGCATCGTGCTACCCCTGCGCCCGCCAGGCCTGGATCTGGTGAGCTCCGGGCAGGCCACGGCGCGCTACAACACGGCCCTGCAGCCGCCGGGCATTGATCTCGTCACAGGGGGACGAGCTATGGCGGAGATGGTGCTTGAGGCGCAAGGCGCGCAGCCGCTTGAGTTGGGCGCGCTGCGCGTGCGCAATGGCTTGGATGCATCCCTGGGCATCGAAGGGCTGGACCTCGTTCGCACGGACTTCGCAGTCATTGCACTGGAGCAGGTCGCACCCGACCAGGTTGTGCAGGCCCGCAGCGGCCGCCCGCTGGAGATGGGCACGCCGGAGGCTCGGCCCGGCGCAGTGACGGTGCAAGCCGTCAGCGCGCAGCCCCTGGTGCTGGGCGCGTCGGGCGCAGGTATCCGGCTGCAGGCCCAGGGTGCGCAGGCGCTGGAACTCGGCATGCCCGCCGCGGGCATTCGCCTGCAGGCCAGCGCCGCCCGGCCTCTGGAGCTTGGCGTGCCGACGGTGGCTGTGGCGCTGCAAGTCGAGGGCATTGATCTGGTGCGCGCGGGCACGGCCAGCATCGCGCTACCCACCGCGCAGCTGCTGGCCGCCAGCGCCTATGTCCTGGAGTTGGGCACGCCCGGCCTGCCTTCCACAACCGTCCGCGCACGCGCCAGTTTCCCGCTGCAGCTGGGCATGCCGGCCGTGGCCAGGGAGAACACATGCTGACCTACGAGAAATTCAGCGGCATCAACAACGTGCTGCCTGAGCACCGCCTGGGCGGTGATGCGCTGCTGGCGGCCGAGAACGTGGACATCGGGCTCACGGGCGAGATCACACGCCGGGCCGGCATCACGCAGGTCTCCGACCTCTGCCACAAGAACCTGCACCAGGCCCGCGGCTTCATGCTCGCCACGGTGGGCGCGCAGTTGACAGCGATCCATCCCGACGGCACGCGCCACGTCATCCACCCATCCCTTGGGCCTGAGCGGGTCTGGTACTGCAACCTTCCCGACGGCCGCACGACTTGGACAAATGGCCTGATCCAAGGTGTGACCGATGGCTTGGTCAACCAGGAGCGCAGCGTGCCCACGCCGGCGGGCCTGGGCGCGCCAGACGCGGCCTTCGGGCAGTTGCACCCGGGCCAGTACCGCTACCACCTCAGCCATGTGCGCCTGGCTGACCGGCTCGAAGGCCCGGCCATCAGCTCTGCACCCATTGAGATTGCCGACGGTGGCCTGCGCCTGGACGGTCTGCCGGTGCGCGAGGGTTACGCCTTGAACGTCTACCTCTCCGGCCAGGACGGGGAGGGTGCCTATCTGGCCGGCGTTGCCACGGGCAGCAGCTTTGAAGTCAGCGGCCCCAATTCGACCCTGGTTCTGCCCTGCCGCACGCTGGGTGCTCAGCCGTTCCCTGTGGGCACCATCACCGCCGCGTGGCGTGGGCGCGTGCTTGTCGCCCAGGGCAATGTCCTGTGGGCCAGCCGGCCCATGGCGCCGCACCTTGCCGACTGGCGAGACTTCCGGCCCATGCCTGCGCCGATCACCGGCATCGTCCCCGTGGACGATGGCATCTATGTGGGCACGGCCGAGGATCTGGTCTTCCTGGCTGGGACCACCTTCGACCAACTGGCCTATCTGGAGCGCAAGACTGGCCCTGTGGTACCTGGCTCTGCCGTGCCGGCGCCAGGCCGCCATCTGAAACTGGGCGATGGCACCGGCTCGGGCCCTGCCATGGTATGCATCGCAGGCGGCGAGATCGTGGCCGGCTTTGCGGGCGGCCAGACAGCCAGCCTCACGGCCAACCGCTTCAAGACGCCGGTGGTCGAAGTCGCTGCCACGTTCCGCGTGGTGAACGAGATCCCGCAGTACCTGGCGGTGCCTCAATGACGATCTGGGACCCTTACACCTACCGGCCCGACGGCCAGGCCATCGGCGCGGTGGCCCCGCCGGCGCTGCGCGTGCACGGCTCGCCGGCCTCGGCCAACCAGCTTGGCATGGCTCAGGCGGCCTTTTACCGCTTCTGCATGATGGCGCGGCTGTCGGTCGTGCCCAATCCAGTGGAGGCCGGTCGGCTGCCCGACGGCACGGCCTATCGCATCGTGCGCATCGGCAACTCGACCACCATGGAGATCTGGCCGGAGGATGCGGCGAACGAGCGCGAGAGCGGGATCGGCATCACCATGGTGGACTTGCTAGGCGATCTTGTGCCGGAGCTCACGCACTCCAACGGGACGAGCCCGCAGCCCTTCATCCTCACGCCGGAAGTAGTTCCTGGCACTCGCATCTGTACCGGGCGCTGGCGTGTTCGCAAGGTCAACGGATACAACGGTGGCAAGGCCGTGTTCCAGACACGCCTGCCTGACCTCTACCTCACAGGAGTGGATGGGGTATCCACCTTCTTCCAGTTGCCGCCCCCTCCGAGCTTCGATGCCTTGGGCGGCACCAATATGCGCGCCTATCGCTATGGCACCTACGGGCCTGGATTCAGTGTCTACAGCGTGCGCCGCCCCGTGGCTGAGTTTCGATCCGACGCCGAGCCACTGCCATTTTTCCGCAAGCACTCCAATGGCTCCCTTTGGATCATGCAGGCCGTGGCCAAGTTTGCAGGGGGGCCGCAGCGCATCGAGTTGTGGGGCCAGCAGTACCGCCCGCCAGGCGGCGCAGTTGGGGAGTTGGTCGCCACGTTGCCCATTCCCGGAGGCCACACCGTCAAATGGGACTCGCTGTCCTCCAGCGCAGACGGCCAACGATTGCGCGCTGTGTTCACCACGGTATTGGGCAATTTCCTGCTCGTTGATCTGGCCGTTGGCGATGCCAGTCTTTCAATTGTCACCACTTCAGAGCGCGGCTCTCGCATCGAAGGATGGGAGGAATCCACCAACACCGGCACTGAGCTGGAGCCCAACATCACGGGCACCCGCATGGGCCCTATCTCCTTTGGCAATGCCACCTATGGCTATGACGGCAAGGGGCGGGATTTCGAGGTTCTGCTGGGTGGGGGCGGGAGGCTGGAGCACTGGACATACCGGGAGTCATTTTCGGGCGAAGTCATTGGTGTAGACCCGATCCGGGGGGCGATCACGCTTGAGAATGAGGGCCTGTTCCTGACGGGCGACTACTCGGATCCGGGGGGGCTCATCCGCATCAATGGTCACGACATCACATTCCCCAGCGTGGCGGGGCAAAGCAGTAGCGAATTGCTTGTCACGCGAACCGTCGCAGATGGCGTGACCCTCACATACGCAGCCTCCGGATTCATCCGAGACTGGGCAGAGTCGTGGCAGATGCTGCAGGTGCTGTTTTTCGATCCCACTACAGAGTTGGTGATCCAGGCTCAGAAGATTCAACGCGGCGACTATTCGGCGGTGTATGAATCCGCTCAGACATCTGACGGCAATTGGTATCCACTCGCGGTGCCATCCAGGCTGGAGGGCACGGTCTACACAAATCGTGGGGAGGTGCTCGTGCAGTGCCGGGGCCAGATCGTCGCCAGCATCGATATTTCAGATGCTGATCCCCACTATTTCGCAGTGTCGGCCGCGGTAGACCCCTGGACCGGCGCTGTCTGCGCCAATCTCATGCAGTACACGGCAGAGGACCGCCAGACGGTGCTTCGCAGCTGGATCTTTGTTGCCGACGACACCGGCGCTCGGGAACTGCACACCATCATGAAGATGCCGATGGACCACACGGCGCGCGTGCGCACCGACGAAAGCCTGATTTCCGTATGAACACCCTCGTCTGCAACACCCTGAGCGGCGCCGTGTCCGAGTACACGCGCCACGATTTCCATGCGTTGACACCGACCCATGGCGGCAGCGCCACGGGCCTATATGCCTTGGCCAGCGGTGATACCGACGACGGCCTGCCCATCGTCGCCGAGCTGCGGCTGCCAGCAACCATCCGCGAGAACACGCTGAAAAAGCACCTGGAGATGGTCTATCTGTCCATGCGGGGGCGCGGCTGCGCGCAGTTCGCGGTGCTTGGGCCGAACGCGGAGCGCTGGGCCTACAGCTTCCCCCTCGTGGCCTCCGGCCAGACGCGGTGCCAGCCAGGCCGCGGCATCCGCCAGAACTACCTGGGCTTCGGCCTGAGCACGCCGGCCGGCCAAACCTTCACATTGGACCGCATTGAAGTCGTGACGGTCTCGTCCAAAACCCGCCGCGTAGGAGCATGAAATGGCACTGGATCTGAACGGACCCGCCGAGATCGTCGAGGACAAATACGCCCGATCCGTCGCGCTGGCCGAGGCCGCGAACCGAGAGGCTGCGGCATGCGCCACGGCGTTGGCGAACAACTTCTACAAGCCCGGCCAGATCGACGTGCGCTGGCAGACGCTGGCAGCGCCCAATCTTCCTCCCATCCCCGACTTGCCACAGCTGCCCAACGTCACCTTTGATGAGCCGGAGGGTATGCCGGGGAGCCTGATGCTCCAGATGGACGACGTGCAGATCGACAGCTTCGAGGTCACGCCGCCGGAGCTGAATTTCGGCCAGGCCCCGACGCTGAACATCGGGCAGGCCCCGGCGCTGCCCGAGGTCCGCGACGTCGCTGTGCCAGATGCCCCAGATGTCTTGCTGCCGGACGCCCCCCAGTTCCTGCAACTGCAGACGCACACCTTCGGCGGCGTGAACCTGCACGAGGACTGGCTGGAGAAGCTGGACGACATCCCGACGCTGTCCGTGTTGCGGCCCGCGCCATTCCAGCACACGCCCGGGGCGAAATACGCCTCGCAGCTGCTGGACAACCTGAAGGCCTCCCTGAATGCGCGCATCCAGGGCGGCTCCGGAATCGCTCCGGCGGTCGAGCAGCAGATCTGGGATCGTGCGCGCGACCGCGAAACGGCCCTGGCGCTGGCGCGCGAGCAGGAGGTGTTGCGCGGCGCCGAAGCTCTGGGCTTCCCGCTGCCCAGTGGCGCGCTGGCGGGCCAGCTGGCGGACGCGCGCCGCGAGTTCCACGACAAGCTGTCAGGCCTGTCGCGGGATGTGGCCATCAAGCAGGCCGAGATGGAGCAGCAGAACGTCAAGGACGCCATCACCCAGGCCCTGCAGTTGGAGACCACGCTGCTGGACGACGCCTACAAGCTGGAGATGCTGGCCTTCGAGACCGCCAAGACCACGGCAGACAATGCCCTGGCCGCCTTCAATGCGGCGGTCGAGCACTACAAGGCGCTGCTGGCCGGCTACCAGGCCTATGCTGCCGCCTATGACACGGTGATCCGGGCCGAGCTCAACAAGGTCGATGTCTACAAGGCCATGCTGGAGGCTGAAAAGACCAAGGCCGACATCAACAAGTCCCTGGTGGATCGCTACCGCGCCGAGATCGACGGGAGCATGGCGGTGGTTGAGATCTACAAGGCCCGCGTGGGCGCGGCCCAGACCCTCGTCGAACTGGAGAAGGCCCGTATCCAGGCCGGCGGCGAGCAGGTCCGGGCCTTCGTGGCCACGGTCAACGCCGAGACCGCCCGCGCCGACATGTACAAGGCACAGGTCGGCGCTGAGGGCACCAAGGTGGAGGCCTTCCGCTCGCTTACCCAAGCGTATGCATCGAAGGTCGGTGCCCAGGCGGAAAAGGCGCGCGTCGAGCTGGCTCGGTATCAGGCGCAGATTGCCGCGAAGACACTGGAGTGGGATGGCTGGAAAGCCCGCTTGTCTGCGGCCAGCAGCCGCATGGAGGCCGCCGCGCGCCAGTCCTCGATCGTTGTGGACGGCTACCGCCTGGGCGCATCGGCCGCGGAGGCCCAGGCCGGCGCGTACATGCGGCGTTGGGAAGCAGATCTCAAGCAGTACGAGGCGGGCACAAACCTGACCTTCCAGGTTGCGAAGGCCAACAACGATGCAGCGATGCATGCCAAGGACGCGCAGCTGGACGCGGCCAAGGTCGCATACACCACTGCGGCGCAGCGCGTGGCCAGCGCTTGGTCGATGGTGTCCACCACGGCGGGCATCGACGGCCGTGTCAGCTGGAACTACAGCGGTCAGATCTGATGCCGCCCCCGGCTAGGGTTCGCTTCTTGGCGCCCTGGCCGGGACACTGCGGAGCATGACGACACCGGCATGCCTCAGCTTTTCGATCTATCAGGGCGCCACCTTCCGCGAGGAGCTGGAGCGCGTGACCGTGCCCTATGTGGTGCGCGAGGAATGTGGTCGTCTGATGGATGCGTGCACAGGCGCTGCCGTGCCCGACGCCGACATCACCCGCGAGGACTACACCGGCTGCACGGCGCGCGTCCAGCTGCGCCGCGAGGTCGATGACCCGGAGATCCTGCTGGAGCTGAGCACGGCCAACGGCGGTATAGAGCTGGATGGCGCCTGGTTGCGCCTGCTGATGACGGCCGAGCAGACGGGCGCCTTTGTCTACGGCGACATGCCGCCAGGATGGACCTCGTGCGTGGGCCAGGTCGAAGTCACGCGACCGAATGGCGACGTGGAGCGCCAGTACGAATTGCGCTTCGGGTTGTATCCGGAGGGCACCAGGTGACCACCATCGTTTCCAGCCGTCCAGGCCCAACCATCGTCGAGCGTGAGACCTCGATTGTGGTGATGCGCAGGGGCGGAGAGACGGTGGTGGTGCGGCAGCCGGCTCCCCGGGCCGTTGTTGTGACCCGTGGAATTCCTGGTCCGCGCGGTCTGCGTGGAGTGCCTGGGCCGCCCGGCGGCGCCACCACTGTCAAGGTCGGCCTGCTGCCCATCAGTGGCCACAGCGTGGTGGCCTGCGACAGCGCTGGCGAACTGGTCGCAGCCGACGCTACCAATCCTGCGCACCGCGGCGCCGTGTTGGGCGTGGTGGCCGATGCATACAGCCCTGGCGACGACGCCGTGGTGCAGACCGGCTACGTCCTTGAGCACGCCGGCTGGACCTGGGCGCCCGGCCCGGTGCTGGTCGGGCTTTCGGGGCAACTGGCCCAGGCCCCGCCCGCTGGCGCGCTATTCGCTCAGGTCATCGGCCAGGCGCTGTCTTCCACCCGCGTCCTCATCGACATCAACCCACCAATCACCCTTGCTTGAATAGGAGTCCACCATGGCTGGCAAGAAATTTCTACGTCTCGTCAACAACTTGGTCACCGAGGTGCTGGGCATCCAGACATCGGCTGGCGCGGCCAATGCCGGCGACATCGTGGCCCTGGATGATTCGGGCCGTATCGACAACAGCATGATGCCCGTGGGCATCGGCGCGGACACTGCCGTCATCGCCGCCAGCGAGGCACTCGCGGCCGGCGATTGGGTTAACGTGTGGAACAGCACGGGCGCCAAGGTCCGCAAGGCCGACGCCACCACGTCCGGCAAGGAGGCCCACGGCTTCGTGCTGGCCGCCGTAACCAGCGGTGCCAACGCTACGGTGTACTTCGAGGGCACGAACACCCAGGTCACCGCCCAGACCCCTGGGCCTGTATTCCTGCAGACCACTGCGGGCACGGGCGGCGCCACGGCGCCCAGCGCATCGGGCAACGTGGTGCAACGCCTGGGCGTGGCCGTGAGCACCACCGCCGTGAACTTCGAGGGCGGCGTGCCCGTAGTTCTGGCCTGATTCACCATGGCTTCTCGGCGTCCCTTGGTCAACGTCAGCGGCAGCATCCGCGAGCTGCCCGCGGGCGACACGCTGCCCGGCGTGCGCGAGCAGCTCACCGCCGCGCGCACCTACTACGTCCGCACCGATGGCAGCGACAGCAACACAGGACTGGCCAATAGTGCGGGCAGTGCATTCCTCACGATCCAGAAGGCGGTCGATGTCGCGGCTGCTTTCGACAACAACAATTTCGACATCACCATCTTGGTGGGGCCCGGAACTTACGCTGCGGGGGTCGTTCTCCGCGAGCATGTTGGTGGCGGAACGATTCATGTACGAGGGCTAAATGCAGACCAAACCAGCACAATTATTTCTGTCAACAACGGTTCGTGTTTCCGGGGTGTAGAAACCCGCTATAGCAAATACAAAGCGACGTATCTAACGCTGCAAACTACAGGAACTGCCGGATATCCAATTCTTTTGGAAGGTGGGAAAAATTATTTAACTATCGATCAGATAAATTATGCGGCGGCAGGTCGCACGCATATGTATATTGCGAGTGGAAGTATTCTCAATGCGCGGGCGGCTACATACACGATATCTGGCGCGGTTGATTCGGGTTGGCACGTCGAATGCGTTGATCAAGCAACATTCCTGGGACTGCTCTGCAATGTCACTCTGACTGGATCGCCATCCTTTGGATCTGGTGGCTATGCACGCGCAGCTCGTAATTCGTTGGCTCAATTCCATGCCTCTACATTCACCGGAAGTGCTACGGGGCAGCGCTATTTCACGGATACAGGGTCCGGCATTTTTGTGAACGGAGCAGGTTCCAGCTATTTGCCCGGCAGCACAGCTGGCTCCGCAACTACGCCAGGGTGGTACGCATGACGACATACCAGCTCACCGGAGAGGGGTTCGTGTATCGCTGGCAGGACGGCGCACGCGCGACGATACCGCTTGCGGACGATCCGGGCCTGCCACCGAATCCCGATGCAGTCGAATACCGCGCCTGGCTCGCGGCCGGCGGCGTGCCGCTACCTGCCGAACTGCGGCCGGCAGCCGAGATCGCGGCGGGCCTGCGTTTGGCCCTGGCCGCAGAGTACCGCAAGCACATCCAGGTGATCGCCGCAGGCTACCCCCTGAGCGAGCGCGAGAGTTGGCCCGTGCAGACGGAGGAGGCGAGGGCGCTGGAGGCTGACCCGGCGGCGGCCACGCCCTGGATCGATGCTGCAGCGCTGGCGCGTGGGCTGGACCGC
>CALAKR010000223.1 GCA_937923225.1 uncultured Aquabacterium sp.
GAGAACACCACCGGCGGTGCGGGCAACCTGCAGAACTACCTGGATTTCGACACCTCTGGCAGCAACACGGTGATCCGCATCAGCCCGACGGGTGCGTTCAGCAACGGCAACTACACCGCCGCGAACGATCACCAGCAGATCGTGCTGGAAGGGGTGAACATCCGTACCGGCCTGGGTTTGGCGGTCAACGCTACCGATGCCCAGATCATCACCAAGCTGATTCAGGACGGCAAGCTGCTGGTGGACAACTGAGCTGCATCCTCAGGCATCCCTTGAAAGCCCGCTTCGGCGGGCTTTTTTCATGATGTGGATGGTATGGATTTCAGGCCCTGCATGTGAGGGGGCGGGTACGCGCAGGTCTGCATGCTCTGTTTGGCAGTAGGCGACGCCATCGCGTGCATTCGATCACGATTCGGCTTATCGACTTATCCGGAAAACAGCACATGGCGGTGTGATTTGCCGCACTTGGAAGTGCGGTTTTCGTTTGGTTTGGCGCAAAAGGTAGGGGTACATTTCACGCAGTTGTATTACTTGCTGGAGATGCCATGCCACTGCTCGCGAAATCCCAATCCGGCACCGTGACCGCCTTGTGGGGGCAGGCCTTCATCGAGATGCCTGATGGCAGCTTCAGACCGCTGAAGGTAGGGGATCAGGTTGAATGGGCCGATCAGATCCTGACCTCCCAGGACGGCATCGTCCAGATCATGCGGCCGGATGGGCAGGTCGCTCGCCTTCAGGCCGAGCCCACGGACATCGACCGTGAAATCGCAGGGGTGGAAGACGGGGATCTCGACTTCGCCACGGCAGCCGGCCTGACCGGCGGTGGTGAAGGCGGGCTCACGCCGGGTTTGCGCGTCGACCGGGTCAGCGAGGCCGTGAACCCGCTGGCCTTCACTTATGACACCGCCCGGCTGGAGCCCGGGGTGCCTCTGGGGGGCGTGGAGCAACCGTTCCTGGCCGATGCGCTGCCCGTAGGAGTGCCCACGGTGATATCCGTCACGCCTGCGCTGGTTTCCGAGAGCGGCCTGGCTGGCGGGGTGTCCGACTCGGGCATCAGCGACGCTACCGTGGCCAGCGGTCAGATCGTGGTAGCCAACGGCACGGCCATTTCGCTGACAGGCCCGAGCGGCGTGGTCACGTCCAGCGGTGCCGAAGTGATCTGGAGCAGCGATGGCAATGGCGGTCTGGTCGGCACGGCCGAAGGCCTCTCAGTGGCCACCCTGGTGGTCGACGGTGCGGGCAACTACACCTTCACCTTGCTGGCCCCTTTGCAGCATGGCACCCAGGGGCAGGATGTGCTCGACCTGACCTTCGGCGTGACCGTGACCAACGCGCAAGGCGTGTCCGGCACCGGCTCCCTGACGGTGAGTGTGCAGGATGACATGCCCGGCGCCCTGACCCCCGTCACGGACAACGTCGAGGTGCTCGACACCAATGTCCTGATCGTGCTGGACATCTCCGGCTCGATGAACCGGGCCACCGACATTGAAGGCCTGACCGGGCTGCAGGCCTCCATCCAGGCCATCAACCAGCTGCTCGACAAGTACGACCAGCTGGGCGATGTGAAGGTGCGCATCGTGACCTTCGCGGACAGCGCCCAGGCGTTGGGAACCACCTGGGTCACCGTGGCGGAAGCCAGGGGCCTGCTGGCCACCGTGAAGGCCTCCGGCAGCACCAACTACGACTACGCCCTGACGGAGGCCGAGGCGGCGTTCGGCAGCGACGGCAAGATCGATGGGGCGCAGAACGTGTCCTACTTCTTCTCCGATGGCAACCCGACCTTGTCGAGTGCGAACCCCATCCGGCCCGAGAACGGCGGGAACAACAACGGCACCGAGGTCAATCTTGATCTGGGTGACGGCATCGACGCCACGGAAGAGGCCGCCTGGATCGCCTTCCTGCAGGCCAACGGGATCAACTCGCACGCGATCGGTCTTGGCTCCGATCCCAACAGCTTCTTCCTCGACCCGGTGGCTTATGACGGGCAGGCCGCGGTCGATCGTGACGGCATCATGGTGACCGAGTTCGGGCAACTGCCCGCGGTGCTCGATGGCACCCTCAAGAAGGTGGCCTCGGGTTCCTTGCTGGGCGATGATGCGGCCCTGGGTGCTGATGGCTTTGCACACATCGCCAGCATCACCATCGACGGGGTGGTGTACAGCTACGATGCCGCGAATCCGGTCATCACGATCACGACCGCGCTGGGCCAGTCCCTGACCATCGATTTCGACGCGGCGACCTACCGCTATGCCCTGGTGTCCACTGCGGGCGGCACGGCCAGCGAGACCTTCTCGTTCACGGTGGCGGACAAGGACGGCGACACGGTCTCCTCGTCGCTCACGCTCCTGGTGGAGCGATGCGTCGTCACCACAGGCACGGTCGCGTCCGAGACGCTCACGGGGGACAGCACGGCGGCCAACCTGATGTTCGGCCGCGATGGCAACGATGTGCTCATCGGCGGGGCGGCGGACGACCAGCTCCATGGCGGCCGTGGTGATGATGTGCTGCTAGGTGGGGCGGGCAACGACACACTGGTTGGTGGAGAAGGCGCCGATGTGTTCCGCTGGAGCCTGGCCGATGCGGGCAGCAATGCGGCTAGCCGTGCGATCGACACCATCAAGGACTTCGACGTGGCTGCGCCAGCGGCCGGCGGCGATGTGCTGGACCTGCGCGACCTGCTCCAGGGTGAGAGCACCGTGGGCGGCGTGGGCAACCTGGCCAATTACCTGAACTTTGAGACCAGTGGTGCCAGCACGGTCATCCGAGTGAGCACCACGGGGGGCTTTGCCAACGGCAGCTATGCCTCGGGTGCGGACCACCAGCAGATCTTGTTGGAAGGCGTGAACCTGCGCAGTGGCCTGGGCCTGGACGCCAACGCTTCGGGCGCCCAGATCATCGGCAAGCTGCTGGAAAGCGGCAAGCTGCTGGTGGACAACGCTTGAGCATGGGCAAGGCTGGGGCTGGCCCGGCCTTGCTAGGCCGCAATGGCCAGACGGGCCTGCAGGCGCTGCTTCACGCCCGGCCATTCGGCATCGACGATGCTGAAGCGCACAGAGTTGCGGATGAATCCATCGGGCATGATGCGCTCGTTGCGCAGGATACCTTCCTGCTGAGCGCCCAGGCGAAGGATCGCGGCGCGCGACACAGCATTGCGCTCATCGGTCTGCAACTGCACGCGCACGCAGCCCCTGGCCTCGAAGGCCTGGCTCAGCATCAGTAGCTTGGCCTCGGTGTTGGCAAAGCTGCGCTGCCAGGTGCGCGCCAGCCAGGTGTGCCCGATCTCCAGTTTTCTGTTGGCCGCGTCGACTTTCCAAAAGCGGGATGAGCCAATCACCTGGCCTGTTTCACGCAGGGTGGTCACGAAAGGCATCACGTGGCCTTGCCGCTCGCCTTCGAGTGCTTTGGCGATGTAAGCTTCGACCGTCTGTTCCGAGGGCACCACCGTGAAGGGCAGGTTCCACAACTCGCCATCACTGGCGGCCAGCACGAGCGCTTGTGCATCACTGGCCCGCAAGGGGCGCATCACGATGCGCTGGCCGATCAGTGTCGGGGGCGGTGTGTTCATGCGCCCATGCTCACGAGCGATCGCGCTTGAGACGTTGTTGCCTTAGCAGACCCAATGTAATCAGGACCAGGCCGCACAACAGTTCCGAGAGGCCGACCAAGGTGAAGGTGAGCGAATCGTTGTAGTAACCGATGGCCACCGCCGGAATGCCGGCAGCGAGCAGCACGATGCCGATGATCCAGAACATGTGAGCTTGTTTCGGGGCATCCATGGGGCGTTCAGCGTGCAGGCGAGTGATCGATCCTGCATCCTATCGCAGCTCAGTGCGCGCGTTTGGCCGGCAGCGCGGCATCTTCGCCCAGGCTGGTGTTGACCCGGCCACCGCTTGAAAGGTGGGCCAGCAGCTTCCGCCAGATCACATGGCCGGTGCGGTCGTAGGTTTGCACGGCTTCATGGAAGGCGCGGCGTTCGGCCACGTTGACCAGCGGCTCGGGCAGCAGGGGGTCGAACACCAGTTGGCGGATGGCCTCGTTGCCCAGCAGGTAGCACTCGCGGGCAGCCACGTCGGTGTCGAGCTGGTCGGCACGGGCCATCCAGGCCTGGAGCTTTTGGCGGGTGGCCTGGTAGCTGGCCGTGAGAGCCTCGCCATCCCAGAGCTGGCGAGCGGCCTTTTCACG
>CALAKR010000224.1 GCA_937923225.1 uncultured Aquabacterium sp.
CTGGTGTCGCGCGAGCCCGTGGTGCTCAACACCCTGCCCAAGCGTGGCACGGGCAAGCCCAGCAACGTGACGGTGCGTGGCACTTCCTTGTCGGGATTGGCGCTGCGGCCGCAGGTGCGCATGGTGCAGGGACGCATGTTCCGGCCTGGCACCAGCGAGATCGTGACAGGGCGCGCCGTGGCCGCCGATTTCGCCGGTGCGGGCCTGGGCGAGACCTTGCGCTTCGCTGGCCGCGACTGGACGGTGGTGGGCGTGTTCGATGCCAGCGGCAGCGGCTTCGACTCCGAGATCTGGGGCGACGCCGACCAGATGATGCAGGCTTTCAGGCGGCAGGTGTTCTCCAGCATGGTCTTCCGGCTGGCCGATGTGTCGAACTTCGAGCGGCTCAAGGCGCAGATCGAGAAGGACCCGCGCCTGACGCTGGAGGCCAAGCCCGAGCGCCAGTTCTACGCCGAGCAGTCCGAGGCGCTGGCCACCTTCATCCGCATCCTGGGGCTGGCGCTGTCCATCATCTTCTCGATCGGCGCCATCGTGGGCGCGATGATCACCATGTTCGCTTCCGTGGCCTCGCGCGTGGGCGAGATCGGCACCCTGCGTGCACTGGGTTTCCGGCGTGGTGCGGTGCTGTCGGCGTTCATGGCCGAATCGCTGCTGCTGTCGCTGGTGGGTGGGGGGATGGGCCTGGCCGCGGCGTCGCTGATGCAGACGGTGAACATCTCCACCGTGAACTTCCAGACCTTTTCGGAGTTGGCTTTCCAGTTCCGGCTCACGCCCGGCATCGTGGTGCAGACGCTGTTGTTCGCGCTGGTGATGGGGCTGCTGGGCGGGTTCGTGCCGGCCTGGCGTGCGGCGCGGCTCAAGATCGTGGATTGCCTGCGCGAGGCTTGAGAGGCCGGGCGCATTTTCAGGAGAACATGGATGAGATTGGTGAGTTTCCAGGTGGCCGGATCGACGGCCATCGAAGTGGGCGTGATCGTGGGCGATGAGGGCGTGGTGTCTTTGCACCGTGCCTTGGCGGCCGGCCTGTTGGCTGCGCACGAAGGCATGCCCGAGGTGATCGCGCGCTGGAGGCAATTGCAGTCGGTCTTGCAGGCATTGCTGAGCGTGGCGCCGCACGCCCGCCTGCCCGAGGTGCACCTGCTGGCGCCCGTGCCCCGCCCCCCGAAGCTGCTGGCCATCGGCCTGAACTACCTGGACCACGTCAACGAGAAGATCGTGGGTGACCAGGGTCGCGAGAGCCGCGCCGTGCCCGAGCACCAGCTGTGGTTCACCAAGCTGGGCCACGCCATCAACGGCCCCTATGACGACATCGTGCTGCCCAAGGTGTCCGAGCGCACCGACTACGAAGCCGAACTGGTCGCGGTGATCGGCCAGCGCTGCAAGCACGTGCCGCGTGAGCGCGCGCATGAAGTGATCTTCGGCTACTGCGTGGGCAACGACGTGTCCGTGCGTGACTGGCAGAAGCGCACTTCGCAATGGACGCTGGGCAAATCCTTCGACACGCACGCGCCCTTCGGCCCCTGGCTGACCACGGCCGATGAGTTGAAAGGCGATCCGCACACGCTGGACCTGCGCTGCTGGGTCAATGGCGAGTTGCGACAGCAGAGCAACACCAGCCTGATGATCCACGATGTGTGGTCGCAGATCGCGCTGCTCAGCCAGGCGATGACGCTGGAGCCGGGCGATGTGATCTACACCGGCACCTGCAGTGGCGTGGGTGCGGCGTTTGATCCGCCCAAGTTCTTGCGCAACGGCGATGTCGTGCGTGTGGAGATCGACAAGCTGGGCGCTATCGAGGCGCGCTGCGTGGATGAAGCCTGACGCCCCAGCCTGATCAGCCGGCATCGCCGTTCAGGCGGTGCTCCAGCGGCAGCAGTGATTCCAGCACCGCCTGCACGAAGGCGGTGATCGTGGGCGTGAGCTCGACCAGGCGGTCGGCTCGGCCTTCTTCCACCGCTTGCAGGATCAGCTCGGTGATGCCGCCCACCACGGCCATGGCCAGGCTGGGCTCCAGCGGGCGCTTGTTGGGCTCGCGCAGGCGCGCGATCTCCACCTGCATGCGCAGGAAATCCGCGAAGCTGCGCTGCACGCCACGGCGCGCCTGCAGGCCGGCAGGCCCCAGGGCATACAGCTCGATGAACAAGGTGCGCAGCAGCGCCGGTTGCGCCTGCAGGCTGCCCAGGTAGGCGCGCGTGACTTGTTCGAGCTGCTCCACCCAATCGGCCTGATGGTCGTAGCCGGCGGCGATCACGTCCAGCGTCTGCTGGCTCATGGTCTCGCACAGCGCCAGCAGGCAGGCCTCTTTGCTCTCGAACTGTTCGTAGAAGGTGCGCTTGGAGACGTGCGCGCGCGCTACCACGTCCGCCACGGTGGTGTCGGCATAGGGCTTGTCGGCCAGGGTGGCGGCCAGGGCCTCGATCAGCCGCAGGCGGTGCGGTGAAGGCGTGGCGGTGGGGGAGGGCGCATCGGCAGTCATCAGGGCTAGATGGTACTTGACCGTACCTGTGTGGCGCTGGTACCCTTTCGTACCGTTAGTGGTACTTATTGGTACCAAAACGCCAGATCAGTGTCAGACATCCCCAAAGAGAGACCGAGGAGTACAAGCATGCAGATGTCCTTCACGCCCCTGTGGCACCGAGCCCTGTTCACCCTGGTGGTGGGCGCCGCGCCCCTGTGCAGCCAGGCGCAACCGAGTCCGGCCGTGCCCGCAGCACCCGCGACCGCCCAGGCCACCGCAGCCCACACCACCGTGCCCGTCACCTTCGCATGCCAGGCCACCCCCTGCGATGGCGAATTGTGGCTACCTGCGGGCGCCTCCAAGCCGCCGGTCATCGTGATGGCGCACGGCTTCGGCGCGCTGCGCGATTGGGGCCTCAAGCCCTATGCCGAGCGCTTCGTGCAGGCCGGCTTCGCGGTACTGCGCTTCGACTACCGGGGCTTCGGCAAGAGCGGCGGCCAGCCCCGCCGCGTGGTCAACGGCAAGGAGCACGTGAAGGACTGGGCCAGCGCGATCGACGCCGTGCGCCAGCGCCAGGATGTCGATGGGACGCGCGTGGGCCTGTGGGGCACCTCGTACAGCGGTGGGCATGTGCTGCAGGTGGCGGCCGACCGGCCCGAGGCGGTCAAGGCGGTCAGCTCGCAGGTGCCTTTCGTGAGCGGCTGGCAAAGCAGCCTGACCTTTCCGCTCAAATACCAGCCCGTCGCAGCCTGGTACGCGCTGCGCGACCTGATGCGCAGCGACAGCGAGACACCGCTGTACGTGCCCACCATCGCGGCAGGGCAGTTCTCCGCGCTGATCTGCCCGGAGTGCGGCGAGGGCTACAAGAAGCTGATGCCCGCAGGCACGCCGGAGGCCGACACCAAGGTGGCCGCGCGGGTATTCATGAGCCTGCCCTTCTACAGCCCCGGCGGTGCGGCCGACCGCATCCAGGCGCCCACGCTGGTCATCGCGTCAGAGAAGGACGGGCTGATCCCCGTCAAGGGCGTGCGCAAGGTGGCTGCCCAGCTCAAGCATGGTGAATACGTGGAACTGGCCGGCGCAGACCACTTCTCGCCGTACACCGGCCCGCTGTTCGAGCAGGTAGTGGCCCGCCAGACGGCCTTCTTCAAGAAGCACTTGGCGGAGTGAACTTGCCGGTGATGGTGCGGTCCCGGCCTTCGTGCTTGGCCCGCAGCAGGGCATGGCGCGCCCGCGTGAGCGTGGTGTCCATGTCCTCGCCCTCCTGCCAGACCACCAGGCCGGCGGAGAAGCTCACCTTCACGCCCAGGCGAGCGGCGCTCAGATCCTGCCCGTCCATGCGATGGCGGAAGCGCTCGATGCCCTGCACGGCCTGCTCCGGCTCGCTGTCGGTGAACAGCACCAGCAACTCCTCGCCGCCCCAGCGGCCGACCACATCGGTCTGACGGAACACTTCCATCGCGATGCGGGACACGGCCACCAGGGCCTCGTCGCCCACCGCGTGACCGAAGCGCTCGTTGACGCGCTGGAACTGGTCCAGGTCGATCAGCGCCAGGCTCATGGGCAGGTCGGCACGTTCGGCGCGCTTGGCGTGCTGGTTCATCAGCTCCGTCATGTGGCGGTTGTTGAACAGGCCCGTGAGCGGATCGCGCGTGGCCAGTTGCTCCATGCGTGCCAGCGTCTCGGCCATCGTGGACTGCTGCTCGCTGAGCTCCTCATGCTTGACGCTGAAGTGGTGGATGGCCTGGCCCAGCACCAGCATGAACAGGCAGGCCAGCAGGCCGTTGATGCCGTCGCGCATGGGGTCGAAGCCCTGAAGTTCCGCCGTCCACAGGCCCAGCATCGCCAGGGCCAGCAGGCCGCTGGCCGCCAGGCTCACCTGGGTCACCTGCCGGGGCGAGTGCGTGAACAGGCCCAGTGCCACCGTGAGACACAGCAGTTGCAGCATGGCGTTGCGCGCCAGCGGCACGGCGGCGTACACGGCCACGATCACGACCAGCGCGCCCATCAGCGCACCCA
>CALAKR010000225.1 GCA_937923225.1 uncultured Aquabacterium sp.
TGCTCGACGAAGCCGACCGCCTGCTCGATGCCGGCTTTGCCGACGAGCTCGAACGCGTGCTCGCCCTGCTGCCGGCCAAGCGCCAGAACCTCTTCTTCTCGGCCACCTTCCCGCCGGCAGCGCAGGCGCTGGCCCAGCGCCTGCTGCGCGAGCCCGTGCGCATCGACCTGCCGCCCGAGCCGCAAACCCGGCCCGACATCGCCCAGCGCGCCATCGAGGTCGACACGGCCCAGCGCACGCCGCTGCTGCGCCACCTGCTGACCACTGAAAACTGGCCGCAGGTGCTTGTGTTCGTGGCCACCCGCTACGCCTGCGACCTCGTGGCCGACAAGCTCCAGCGCCACGGCATTGCAGCGGCAGCCTTCCATGCCGATGCCAGCCAGGGCGCACGCCGACAGGTGCTCGCGGCCTTCAAGGCCGGTGAGCTGCGCGTGCTCGTGGCCACCGACCTTGCCGCGCGCGGCATCGACATCGTCGGCCTGCCCGTGGTGCTGAACTACGACCTGCCCAGATCGGCCAGCGACTACACCCACCGCATCGGCCGCACGGCACGTGCCGGCGCAAGCGGAGTGGCGGTGAGCTTTGTCAGCGCCAGCACCGAAGCGCACTTCAGGCTGATCGAGAAGCGGCAGGGGCAACGCGTTGAGCGTGAGCGCGTTGCAGGGTTTGAGCCGAAGGAAACAGCCGTAGCGGGCGATGAGGCCGAGGCGGGCGACACGCCCAAGGCCGCACCCGATGGCGGCGGCATCAAGGGGCGGCGCCTGAGCAAGAAGGACAAGCTCAGGATGGCGGGCAAGTTGGGCGGGTAAGACGTTAGCCCCAACGCGCCGCACCCTCGAACTTCGGGGCCTGCACTGCGGATATCTGCCAGATATCTGCCAAACCCAGGCTATTCGACAGCGAATATACCCTTTTAAAACAAGCACTTAGCATTCAGATATCTGCCAACCGGTGATACGGCCTGTTGATTCCGGCCGATTTGGCAGATATCCAGCGCGTCACGCGCTTTCCACCGTCGCCCAGTAACGTCGGCCCTTGCCCTGCCCCTCGTGCCGTACCTTGCCCGCTTCCATCAACTCATCCAACGCACGCTTGAGTGACCGATAGGGCACCTCCGGGCCGACACGGCGGTTGACGTCGCCAGACGACGAGCCTGGGTACAGGCTCAAATCCTCCAACACCAAGGCACGCAACCGATGTTGCGGCATGCGCTTGAGCGTGGTGCGTTCATCGAGCCCCGCCCCTTGCAGCCAGCGCGGGTCGACAAAATAACGCGTGGCCTGGGTCTTGCCGGTCTGCTGCACCAAGCCCAACTCCAGCAGCCGCCCTAACCAGACGCCGCGGAGCTCATCCGCATTGGGTAACTCCAGTTGCGCCGCCAACTCGCGAGCCGTCAGGCCATCGCTTGCCGCCAGCAGGCCCAAGGTGATGCGCTCGCGCTGCCGCAACTGGAAGCGCGCATCGGCATCGGTCATCAGCTGCACCACACCAGGCCGCTGAACACGTCGCACCACCGTCACACACACCGAATCCGGTCCTTCTTTGGGCACAGGCACAGGACGCCCCTGAGAGAGCTGCACGTCGTACATCAAGTCGAAGCCTGAGCCCTCTTTCTCCATCAAGCGCAGATCATGGAACAAGGCGGCCATCCGGTCATTGCGGCGACGGCTGGCGTGCAAGATGGTCTGCGGCGTCACGCCAAGCGGTAAGCGCCCCGGGTTGATTACCTCCAGGCGATCAGGACGCAAGTTCAGCAAGATGTCGCCTCGCTGTATGTACGACCGGTGAACCAGGGCATTGACCAGCAGCTCTCGCACCACACGGCGGTCGTAGGCCGGCAACCTCTGGCGGTGCAGCCCATCGGGCAATTCATAGCTCTCGTGGAAATCCGGGATGCCATGCCACAGCGCGTCCAGCAGTTCGATGGGCGACAGTTCGTGCTCGTCCCACAACCACTTGTTGACCTTGTCGCCCTGCTCGTCGTACTTGATGGCCTGCACGCTGGGTGCTGTGCCCAAGCGCGCACGGTCACGCGCCGCACCCAAGATCAACACGCCCAGGTTGGTCAAACAGGGGCCATCGCTCAAGCCGTAATGGGCCAGCAGTTCAGCATCGCTCTTTTCCTTGACCGAAGGCTTCACACGGTCAGATGCCCGCAGTTGATCGAGCAAGGCCGACAGCCTGTTGGGGTCGGCATCCGCGGCCTGCACCTGCTGGGTGGTCAGCGTTTCCCAAGGCAGGGCTGGCCGGTCGTTCAACAGGGTCAGCACATCGTCGCCCAGCACCGGACGACATTGATCGCCCACGCGCAAGAAATAGCGCCCATCCGTGGTGGATGCCACCCCCACAGACCTCGCGATGCGCAGCGCAATGTACTGGCCGCCGTTGTCGGCCATCACCAGCTCGGGCGCCACCTGCACATTGACCGTCTTTTCATTGACGCGCTTGCGGATCAGATCGATCAGCTCTGGTTCGATGCGCTGAGTGGCTGGGGGCAGGTCATCGGC
>CALAKR010000226.1 GCA_937923225.1 uncultured Aquabacterium sp.
GCCCACGGGCTTGTAGGGGCGCGGCGTACCGTTCAGGCGCCAGGGCTTGATGGTCTCGGTCAGCATCTCCGCTGTGAGGGCATCGTCCGGCTTCTTGCAGGCCACGCACAAGGTGCGCACCAGGCGCTGGGCCAGCACGCCGATCACGGTGGCGCTGATCAGGTAGGCCGGCACGCCGATGTCCACCAGGCGCGTCACGGCCGAGGCCGCATCGTTGGTGTGCAGGGTGGAGAACACCAGGTGGCCCGTGAGGGACGACTGGATGGCCATGTCGGCGGTTTCACGGTCGCGGATTTCGCCGACCATGATGATGTCCGGATCCTGCCGCATCAGCGCGCGCACGCCCTCCGCGAAACCCAGGTCGATATTGGGTTGCACCTGTGTCTGGTTGAAGGAGGGCTCGATCATTTCGATCGGGTCCTCGACCGTGCAGACGTTGACCTCTTCGGTGGCCAGGCGCTTGAGCGTGGAGTACAGCGTGGTGGTCTTGCCCGAGCCCGTGGGCCCAGTGACCAGGATGATGCCGTGCGAGCGGCCGACCAACTGTTCCCAGATGGCCAGTTCCTGCGGCGCGAAGCCCAGCGCATCGAAGGTCTTGAGCGTGTTGTCCGGATCGAAGATGCGCATCACCAGCTTCTCGCCGAAGGCGGTGGGCATGGTGGCCAGGCGCATTTCGACTTCTTCACCGGCGGGGTTGCGTGTCTTGATGCGGCCATCGAGCGGGCGGCGCTTCTCGACCACGTCCATGCGGCCCAACAGCTTGATGCGCGCCGTCATGGCCTGCATCACCGACAGGGGCACCTGGTAGACCATGTGCATCACGCCGTCGATGCGAAAGCGTATGGCGCCCATGTCGCGGCGCGGCTCGAGGTGGATGTCCGAGGCGCGCTGGTCGAAGGCGTACTGCCAGAGCCAGTCGACCACCTGGATGATGCCCTGGTCGTTGGCGTCGAGCTGACGGTTGGTGCGGCCCAATTCCACCAGCTGCTCGAAGCTGCTGGCCGTGCTGTCGCCCGTCTTCTTGTTGGCGTCGCGGACCGACTTGGCCAGCGTGTAGAACTCGGTGCGGTAGCGCTGCAGCTCCAGCGGGCTGGCCACCACCAGGCGGATGGACTTCTTGGTGTGCGCCAGGATCTCGTCGATCCAGGCCACATCCAGCGGCTCGCAGGTGGCGATGGTGATCTCGTTCAGGCCCACCTGGATGGGCAGGGACTTGCGGCGCTCTGCGTAGTTGATGGACATGACATCGGCCACGCGGGCCACGTCCACCTTGAGCGGATCGATGCGTACATAAGGCATGGACACGCGTGCGGCCAGCCATTCGGTGAGCGGCTCCAGTTCAAGCACGGTGCCCGTGTCCTGGCGGGTCAGACCCAGGCCGGCCAGACGCACCAGCGGATGCTGCGAGCTGCCGCCGGCGGAAAACCGCTGCGCCACCCGCTCGGCGTCCTTGAGGGCGATGACGTTGTCTTCCGTGAGCCAGGTGACCAGCAGTTTCCAGTCCAGCGGGCCCTTGTGGGTGATCGGCCGGGGATGCGGCCGCGCCTGCGGGGCGGTGGGCTGGGGTGCCAGGTTGGCGACGGGAGGCACAGCACTCATGGCGATGGAGGGGCAGCGGGTTGTGACTCAGGAAGACGCCGACGCTTTGCGGGTGCCGGCGAACGACGACAGAAGCTTCACCCATTTTCGCGCAGGCAGCTCCCAGCGGGCTTGTAAAGTTTCCCCTCTTGACGCCAACTCGTCACGCGGGGGCAGGTCAAAACCCTTCCAGGCCAGCACGATCGTGTTGCCTTCGGTAGTGGGCTTGAGCATGGCTATGCGCTCCGCCCCGAAGGCGGCGGCGATGCGCTCGGCGCTGCGGTCGAAGCTGGCCTCGCGCCCGAAGAGGTTCACGCTCATCACGCCACCATCATCCAGCACGTTCCAGCAGGCACGGTAGAAGGCCTCGTCGTCCAGCACGGGGCTGGCGGCCTCGTGGTCGTACAGATCGACACACAGGGCGTCGAAAGCCGCGGTGTGCTCGGGATCGGTCACGAACCGGGCCGCATCCTGTTCGAGCACGGTCAGGCGCTCGTCGTCGAACGGCAAGTGGAACCAGGCGCGGCAGGCGGCGATCACGCCGGGGTTGATCTCGACCACAGTGGTGGGCAGGCGCAGCACCGCATGGCAGTACTTGGTGATGGCGCCCGTGCCGAGGCCCAGTTGAAGGCAGCGGGTGCCGGGCAGCGCGTTTTCGGGGCGCAGCAGCAGCCAAGCCATCATGCGCTGGATGTACTCCAGCTCCAGCTTGAGCGGCTTGCGGATGCGCATGGCGCCCTGGATCCAGGGCGTGCCCAGGTGCAGGTAGCGGATGCCCCGCTCTTCGGAGATGGTGGCCTCGGCCAGAGTGGTTTTCTTGGATCGCTTCACGGGGCGTGAGTGTCGCATGCGGGCTTTTTGGATAATGGCCGCATGCCCTCAAAACCGCGCCCGGCCCCTGTCCTGCCCCCCGATGACCAAACAGCGCCCTCACCCCTGAAGGGGCTGGCGCCCATCATTTCCCCGCAGACGCGGCTCATGGTGCTGGGGAGCTTTCCAGGCGTGGCCTCGTTGGTGGAACAGCAGTATTACGCGCACCCGCGCAACCACTTCTGGCCGATCCTGTCCGCGCTGTGGAGGCTGGAAGAGGATGCCGCGTTGCAGCGGCGGCCCTATGCGGAGCGCATTGCCGAGGCGCAGTTGCGCGGATTGGGCATTTGGGACGTCTACGCGAGCTGCCTGCGCGAGGGCAGCCTGGACAGCGACATCGAGCAGGCCGAGCTGAACCCACTGCATCATCTGAAGGTATGGGCACCTGGCCTGCAGGCCATCGCCCACAACGGCGGCGAATCGGCGCGGCACATGAAGATCACGCAGGCGCTGGGCCTGCCGGTGGTGAAGCTGCCATCGACCAGCCCGGCCAATGCGTCGTGGTCGTTCGAGCGCAAGTTGGCGGCCTGGCGCGACGTGTTCGAGCAGGTGGGGTTGGCATAGCCACTCACCCCATCAGGGATCCGAGCCGTGGCAGCACCCGCAGCGCATTGGCGGTCGTGATCCGGCGGGCCTGATCCAGGCTCCAGCCACGCAGCTCGGCCAGCGTCGCGGCGATGCGTGGCAACTGTGCCGGCTCATTGCGGCTGTGCTCGCCCTGCGCGCGCGCCTCGGCCGTCTTGTAGAGCCAGTGGGGGGGGATGTCGGGTGAGTCGGTTTCCAGCACCAGATTCGATTCCGGCAGCCAGGCGGCGATACGGCGGATCTGCAAGGCCCGATCAAAGGTCATCGCGCCGCCGAAACCCAGGCAGAAGCCCAGTTCGACGAAGGCCTCTGCCTGCTGCTCGCTGCCGTTGAACGCGTGGGCAATGCCCCCTGACACCGGGCGGCCCTCGGCCTTCATGCGCCGCAGATGCTTGAGCAACTGGTCTGCCGTGCGGCGCACGTGCAGGATCACGGGCAGGCCGGCATCGTGGGCCACGGCCAGTTGGGCGGCGTAGAGCTTGTCCTGCCGCTCACGGCTGGCCTCGTCCTGGATCGCTGGCACGAAGCCGTCCAGGCCGATCTCACCCACGGCCACCAGGCGGGGATCGTCTCGCCACCGGTGCAGGGCGTCTTGCAGGCGCTCGGGCGCATCGCTGCCCACCTCGTTGACGAACAGCGGGTGGCTGCCCAGCGCATAGGCGCCGTCGCAGTCGATGGCGGCCTGGCGGGCGGCCTCGAAGGTGCTCGGCATGATGGACACCACCACCTGGCGCACGTGTGCTTCGCGCGCACGGGCGATTACCTCGCCGCGGTCCGGGTCGAACTCGGGCGCATCGAGGTGGCTGTGGGTGTCGATCCAGAAGTCGGCCATGGTGCCATCATGCCTCGGGCGCAAGCCTCGGCACGGCGACAGGGGCAAGCAGCGGGCCTGCCGCCATCGCAGCAGCCTTAGAGGCTCAACCGCCCCTCGACCAAATGCGCCTGCACATCGCAGCGCTGTGCCAGCGCCTCGTCGTGCGTCACCATGATCAGCGCCGTGCCCTGCTCACGTGCCACCTCGCGCATCAGCGCAAAGACGCCATCGGCCGTGCGGCGATCCAGGTTGCCCGTGGGCTCGTCGGCCAGCAAGCAGGCCGGCTTGGTGACCAGGGCACGCGCCACAGCCACACGCTGGCGTTCGCCGCCAGACAGCTCTGCCGGACGGTGCTCGGCCCGCGCACCCAGGCCCACCTGGCCCAGCACGGCCAGGGCCGCACGGCGCGCCTCCTCGATCGGCAGACGGCGGATCAGCAGCGGCATGGCCACGTTGTCCACGGCCGAGAACTCCGGCAGCAGGTGGTGGAACTGGTAGACAAAGCCCAGGTGCTGGTTGCGCCAGCGCCCCTGCTCGGCGGCGGACATGCCCGCCCAATCCTGCCCCATCAGCATCACGCGGCCCTGGGTGGGCAAGTCCAGCCCGCCCAGCACGTGCAGCAAGGTGCTCTTGCCCGAGCCGGACTGGCCCACGATGGCCAGCGATTGCCCGTACGCGACGCTCAGGTCCACGCCCTGCAGCACGCTCACGTCCAGGGGGCCTTCCTCGTAGCGCTTGTGCACGCCCTGGGCCGACAGAATGTTCTCGCTCATGCGCGGGTGCCTTCTCGGTTCTTATTCATAGCGCAGGGCTTCGGCCGGCTGCACGCGGCTGGCACGCCAGCTGGGG
>CALAKR010000227.1 GCA_937923225.1 uncultured Aquabacterium sp.
ACCTTCGGCGAAGCCATGCTGAAGTCGCAGCTGGGCGCCGGTTCGCGCCTGCCCACCAAAGGCACGGTGTGCATCTCCGTCAAGGACGGTGACAAGCAACGCGCTGTGGGCGTGGCCAAGGACCTGGTCGAGCTGGGCTTCAACGTCGTGGCCACCAAGGGCACCGCCGCAGCCATCGCGGCTGCTGGCATCCCCGTCAAGCCGGTGAACAAGGTCAAGGATGGCCGCCCGCACATCGCGGACGCCATCAAGGCCGGCGAGATCCAGCTGGTGTTCACCACCGTGGACGAAACCCGCACCGCCATCGCGGATTCGCGCAGCATCCGTCAGGCCGCGCTGGCCAACCGGGTGACCTACTACACCACCATGGCCGGCTGTGAAGCCGCCGTCGAGGCGCTCAAGCACCAGGACGATCTGGTGGTGTACTCGCTGCAGGAACTGCACGCCAAACTGCACTAAACTGCACCTCATCGCCCTGGGCTGATCCCCGGGGCAACTTGAGACGACGTGGGCCGCGCCCGGCACTCACCCCTCACGGTGGGCACAGGGCAGCGGCTCCGTTTCCTTTTGAGACATCCAATTTCGAGAGACGAGCCTATGTCGACCATTCCCATCACCAAGCGCGGCGCCGAGAAGCTGAAGGAAGAACTGCAGCGCCTCAAGCATGTGGAACGCCCGGCCGTGGTAATCGCCATCGCCGAGGCCCGTGCCCAGGGTGACCTGTCGGAAAACGCCGAGTACGACGCCGCCAAGGACAAGCAGGGCTTCATCGAAGGCCGCATCCAGGAGATCGAAGGCAAGCTGTCGGCTGCCCAGATCATCGACCCCGCCGCATTGGACGCGGGTGGCCGCGTGGTGTTCGGCGCCACGGTGGATCTGGAAGAGGAAGAATCCGGTGACCCCGTCACCTACCAGGTGGTAGGCGACGATGAGGCCGACATCAAGCAAGGTCTGATCTCGATCAGCTCGCCCATCGCCCGCGCCCTGATCGGCAAGGAAGCCGGTGACGTGGCCGCGGTGCAGGCCCCCGGTGGCGTGCGCCACTACGAGGTCATCAAGGTCCGCTACGTCTGATCAGGCCATGAGCAACCGCACCTTGCGTTTTGAGACCTGGCTGGCGGGCATCTGGGCCGGCATCATCGTCGGCGTGGGCGCGGTATCGGCGCCCAGCCTGTTCGCCGTGCTGGATCGCCCGTTGGCGGGTGCCGGGGCAGGGCGCATCTTCGCGACCGAGGCCGTGGTGAGCCTGGTGATCGCCATCGTGCTGTTCGTGGCCGAGCGCGGCCGGGTGCGTGACCGCATCGAGGCGGGCGAGACGCTCTCCGTGATGTCCGGGCCGCTGCTGATCATCCTGGGCGCGCTGTTCCTGACGGTGTTCGGGCACTACGCGATCACGCCGATGATCCAGGCGGCCAAGGCTGGCCAGCCCACCAAGTTGTCCTTCGGGGCGCTGCACGGCATCTCGGTGCTGCTGTTCTGGAGCAAGGGCCTGCTGGTGCTGACCCTGGCCTGGCGGCTGGGCGCCTTGCGTGATTCGGCTGCCGCGGCTCCCGCGCAAGCGTGACGACAACAGGCCAGGCATGAAAAAAGCGGCCTGTGCAGGCCGCTTGTGCTGAGTGGTGGGGCCTTGCTTGATCAGCCCGATTTCTTGGTACTGGTCACGCGCTTCTTGGCGCGCTTGATCAGGCCACCGGCGGTGACGCGCTCGTTACCCTTGACCTGCACCTTCTTGATCTCCGGCCGGCCAGAGCCGTTCTTGGAGAACTTGAAGAGCTTGATCTCGCGCACACCGCTGCCCTTGCGGCCATCCTTGTCTTCCGAGGCTTGTTTCTCGGGGATGGGGCGCCACAGCACCAGCAGCTTGCCGATGTGCTGGATGGGCGCGGCGCTGAGCTTGTCGCACAGTTGGGCGTAGATGTCTTCGCGCACGGCGCGGTCATCGCCGAGCACGCGCACCTTGATCAGGCCGTGGGCCTTGAGCGCGGCATCGGCTTCCTTGAGCACGGCGGGGGTCAGGCCGTCGCCCCCGATCATGACGACGGGATCAAGATGGTGAGCGTCGGCCCGGTGGACCTTGCGCTCGGCAGTGGTGAGTTCAATCGCTGGCATCCCTCTATTATCGAGGCATATGAAAGTTAAAAGCAAAAGCAAGAAGATCAACAAGGCGTGGCTGAACGACCATGTCAACGATCCTTATGTGCGCCTGGCACAGAAGGAAGGCTTTCGCTCGCGCGCGGCCTACAAGCTCAAGGAGATCGACGAGACCCTGCGCCTGATCCATCCCGGCCAGGTGGTGGTGGACCTGGGCGCCGCCCCCGGCGCCTGGAGCCAGTACGTGCGCCGCAAGTTCGCCCCGAAGGACTTGGGCGCTGGCGGCGCGGCCGTGGGCGAGCTCAACGGCACCATCATCGCGCTGGACCTGCTGGATTTCGAGCCCATCGAGGGCGTGACCTTCATCCAGGGTGACTTCCGGGAGGATGAGGTGCTGCACCAGTTGCTGGATGTGGTGGGTGATCGCTTGGTGGATGTCGTGATTTCCGACATGGCGCCCAACCTGAGCGGCATCGAATCATCGGACGCGGCCCGCATCGAGCACCTGATCGAGCTGGCGGTGGATTTCTGCCAACACCACCTCAAGCCCCAGGGGGCCCTGGTGTGCAAGGTGTTCCACGGCAGTGGTTACAGCCAGCTCGTCGAACTGTTCAAAAACTCCTTCCGTGTGGTGAAACCCATCAAACCCAAGGCATCGCGCGACAAGTCTTCCGAAACTTTCCTGGTGGGAATGGGTCTGAAATCTCGCTGACAGTCCGTGCCGGATGCCCGAAACCGATGAATTTTCTCGATCACGGTCATAACACCGGCGTTTTTGCCCCTGTTCACGTGCTTGTAACACCATGCGAAACCCTTCGACGGGTCTTGACT
>CALAKR010000228.1 GCA_937923225.1 uncultured Aquabacterium sp.
CTGGCGGCCGGCGGCCACGTCGAGCAGCACGGCCCGCATCTCGTCCATCACGCGCTGGCGCTCGTCCGCGATCATCGCCTGCAGCACCGCTTCCTTGCTGGGGAAGTACTGGTAGAGCGTGCCGACGGAGAAGCCAGCCACCCGCGCGATCTTGTTGGTGCTGAGCGCGGCCAACCCTTCGTTCTCAATGATCTGAGCAGTGGCTTGATAAATCATCCGGACGGTGTGTTGCGCGCGGCCCTGCACGGGGGCCTTGCGCATGGTTTTCTGCTGGGCGGCGGTGGTCTGACGGGGGCGGGCCATGGGCTGGATCCAAAACTGAGCAGTAAGCGAGCGGCAAAGCGAGTTGCCGGAATGACAATACCTGAATATTATTCAGTTTCAAAATAACATGCGCCCAACGTTGAGCAGGAGACGAGCATGACCGAACGCGCCACCACTGCCTCTGGACCGGTTTCCAGCCCGGATACCCCGGCTTTGCGTCGCCTGCAGGATTTGCCGGGCCCCAGACCCTGGCCCCTGGTAGGCAATACCCTGCAGTTCGACCGCCCGCACGTGCACCAGGACATGGAAGCGCTGGCCCGGGCGCACGGCCCCTGCTTCCTGGTGAGCTTCATGGACATGCCCGTCCTGGTGGTGGCCGACCACGCCCTGACGCACCAGATCATGCGGGCCCGTCCCCACGACTTCAGCCGCTCACGGCGCCTGGAGCGCGAAATGCGCGACCTGCGTTTGAAACCGGGTCTGTTCAATGCCGAAGGCGAGACCTGGCACCGCCAGCGCCGCATGGTGATGGCCGGCTTCACGCCCCAGCGCGTGCGTGCCTACTTCCCGGCCATGCTGCGCGTGCTGCAGCGCCTGCAGACCCGCTGGCAGCGCGCTGCCACTGAAGGAGCGCCCATCGACCTGCAGGCCGACCTGATGCGCTATACGGTGGACACCATCACCGGCCTGGCCTTCGGGCAGGAGGTCAACACGCTGGAGGCCGAGGGCGACGTGATCCAGCGCCACCTGGACGTGATCTTCCCCACCCTGTTCAACCGCGTGCTGGGCGTGGTGCCCTACTGGCGCCTGTTCAAGCTGCCGTCTGACCATGCCGTGGACCGCAGCGTGGCCGAGGTGCACCGCGCCATCGCCGACTTCATGGCCCGCGCCCGCGAGCGCCTGCGGCAGGATCCGGCCCGGCGCGAGAACCCGCCCAACCTGCTGGAGGTCTTCCTGGTGGCGGCCGAGCAGGAGGGCAGCGGCGTGGGCGACGACGACGTGACCGGCAACGTGCTGACCATGCTGCTGGCCGGCGAGGACACCACCGCCAACACCCTGGCCTGGATGATCTGGCTGCTGCACAAGCACCCGCAGGTGCTGGCCCGCGCCCGTGACGAGGTGCGTGCCGCTGCCCCGAATGGCCTGGCCGACTTCACGCCCGAGCTGATGGACTCCCTGGACTACCTTGGCGCCTGCGCCCACGAAACCATGCGCCTCAAGCCCGTCGGCCCCTTCATGCCCGTGGAGGCCTTGCGCGACATGGTGATCGGCGACGTGGCCGTGCCCGCCGGCACGCTGATCTGGAACGTGCTGCGCCATGAAAGCGTCTCGGAGCAGCACGTGCCCCAGGCCGCGGCCTTCCAGCCCGAGCGCTGGCTGGCCGAACACAACCCCGCCAAGAACCTCTCGATCCCCTTCGGCAGCGGCCCGCGCATCTGCCCCGGCCGCTACCTGGCGCTGCTGGAGATCAAGATGGCCATGGCCCTGCTGCTGTCGGCCTTCGACATCGTCGACGTACGCACCGACGATGGCGGCGAGGCCCGCGAGACCATGGCCTTCACCATGGGCCCTTCCCCGTTGACGCTGGTGCTGCGCACGGCATCGCCCGTAAGCGACACCCTGCGCGCATCTTCGGCTTGACGCCATCAGCCGCCTGGTGTTTGATGACAGTTGCTCCGCTTTCGCGAGCGCCTTGCCTTGCCGTACATGGCCGCGTTTGAAACACAACAAAAAGCCGTTTCGTCATCCCTGACCTGTTCCACCCCGCGACACAGCCTGCGCGCGGTCCGATAAAGTCAGGCCCATGTCAGACTCAGCAGATTCCAGCCCCTCGACGGCCGCCATGGCCGCCGAACTCGCGGCCTTGCGGGCCGAGGTGGCCACCTTGCGCTCGGAAGCCGAGCGCTACCGTGCCGGCTTCGAGCTGAGCGCCTCCGGCCAGGTCATCTCCAGCCTGGAAGGCTGCATCAAGGTGGCCAATGACCGGGCCTGCGCCATCCTGGGCCACACGCGCGAAACGCTGATCGGCAAGCACTTCAGCGAGATCACCCACCCGGCCGACCTCAAGCTCAACGCTGCCCTGCTCGAACAGCTCGTGCTGGGCATGGTGCCCAGCATGCGCATGGACAAGCGCTACCTGCGCGCCGATGGCAGCGCGGTGTGGTGTGCCATCCACGTGGCCATGGTGCGCGACGCCGAGGGCGAGCCCAAGTCCATGCTGGCTGTCATCAACGACATCTCCGAGCGCAAGCGCATCGAATCCGAGTTGCGCGAGCGCAACGATGTGCTGGCCGGCCTGAGCGCGCACATGCCCAGCGCGCTGTTCATCTACAAGGTCGATGAGCGCGGCCACCGCAGCCTGCCCTACCTCAGCGAGAGCATGAGCACCATGTTCGAGCTGGACCTGACCACCCTGCGCGAGGACGCCACCCTGCTGGCCCAGCGCATCCACCCCGACGACGTGCACCGCCTGGCCGCCGAGGCCGAAGACAGCCACCGCCACCTCACCCCCATCCAGCAGGAATACCGCGTGCTGCTGCCTTCGCGCGGGCTGCGCTGGGTGGCCGCCCGCAGCATGCCTCACCGCATGCCAGACGGCAGCACGCAGTGGTATGGCGTGATGACCGACATCACTGACCAGAAGCTCTACCAGGAGGCGGTGGTCAACGCCCAGGCCGCCGAGCGCGCCAACCAGGCCAAGAGCGATTTCCTTTCGCGCATGAGCCATGAACTGCGCACCCCGCTCAACGCCGTGATCGGATTCGCCCAGCTGCTGCGCATGGACACCCAGCGCCCCATGGACGAAGAACAGCACCGCCGCGTGGCGCTCATAGAAGAAGCGGGCGCTCACTTGCAGGCCGTGATCAACGACGTGCTCGACCTCTCGCGCATCGAGGTGGGCAGCCTGCCGCTGTCAATCGAATCGCTCAACCTGCGGGCGCTGGGCGACGAGGCCCTGAACATGGTCGAGGAGATGGCCCACAGCGCGGCCATCAAGCTGCTGCCGCCCGAGATCGCCGGCGACCTGTACGTGCGCGGTGACCGCGTGCGCCTGCGCCAGGTGCTGGTCAACCTGCTGAGCAACGCCATCAAATACAACCGCCAGGGCGGCACCGTGCAGCTCAAAGCCCGCGCACAGGGCAGCGAGGTGCTGATGGAGGTGAGCGACAACGGCATCGGCATGAGCGAGGAGCAGCAGCAGCATCTGTTCGAGCCTTTCAACCGCCTGGGGGTCGAATCCAGCGGCGTGGACGGCACGGGCATCGGCCTGGTGATCGTGCGCAAGCTGCTCGAGCTGATGAAGGGCGAGGTGCGCGTCACCAGCCACAAGGGCCGCGGCACCACGGTATGCGTCACCCTGGCCAGCGCAATGCCGGCCACGCCCGCGCTGCCCACGGCCCGCGGCAGCGCCCTGCCCGCCGATGAGCCAGCCCCCCTGCCCACCCGCACGGCCACCCTGCTCTACGCCGAGGACAACGATGTCAACGTGATGCTGGTGGAGCAGATCCTGGCCCTGCGGCCCGAGTGGAACCTGCTGGTGGCCGTGAGCGGCACGCAGGCCCTGGCGCTGGCCCGCGAGACCTGCCCCGACCTGCTGCTGCTGGACATGCACCTGGGCGACATGACGGGCTTCGACGTCGTCACCGAGCTGGACAAGGACGACCGCCTGTCGCAGATTCCGCGGGTGGCCCTGTCGGCCGACGCCATGCCCGACCAGATCCATGCCGCCAAGGCGCGTGGCTTCGAGGCCTACCTGACCAAGCCGCTGGATGTCAGCAACCTGCTGGACTGCCTGGACGAGCACATGCGGCGCCTGACGGCCAGCGCCCAGGGTTGAAGAAGGCTTACTTTAGCCGGCCGCCCTTGACCCGCTCGACCAGTTCCTGCGCGAACTCGATGAAGGCCTGAGCCCCCTTGCTGCTGCGGTCGAAGACCACACCGGGCATGCCATGGCTGGGCGCCTCGGCCAGGCGCACATTGCGCGGGATGACGGTGTCGAACACCTTGTCGCCGAAGTGGCTCTTGAGCTGGTCGCTCACCTGTTGCTGCAGGGTGATGCGCGGGTCGAACATCACCCGCAGCAGGCCGATCAACTGCAGCTCGCGGTTGAGGTTGGCGTGCACTTGCTTGACGGTGTTGACCAGGTCGGTGAGGCCTTCGAGCGCGAAGTACTCGCACTGCATCGGCACGATCACGCCATGTGCGCAGGTCAGGCCATTGAGCGTGAGCAGGCTCAGGCTGGGCGGGCAGTCGATCAGCACGAAGTCGTACTCAGCCGCAGCCGCCTCGATGGCCGTCTTGAGGCGCCGGTCCCGGCGCTCCAGGTTGACCAGTTCGATCTCGGCGCCCGACAGCTCGCGGTTGGCGCCCAGCACATCGTAGCCGCCCTTGGGGCTGGGCTGGCGCGCCTCGGCGATGGACACATCCTCCAGCAGCACGTCGTACACCGTGTGCTCCAGCGTGCGCTTGTCCACGCCCGAACCCATGGTGGCATTGCCTTGTGGATCCAGGTCCACGATCAGCACCCGCTGCCCGATCTGGGCCAGGCCGGCGGCCAGGTTGACGGTGGTGGTGGTCTTGCCGACCCCGCCCTTTTGGTTGGCAATGCAGAAGATGTGCGGCATGCCTGAATTATGGCGGCAGGGCCTGTGGCTGGGCAGCCGGGGGCGACCGAATCGGCCCGTCCCTGCTCACAAAAAGCTGCCTGAAGTGTCGCCGGGAAAGGCCATTGCAGCGCACTGACAACGGCGTCGTGTGCCCCGATCAGGCTGCGCGGACCTCAAGGCATGCGCACCATCTGTCGCACAACGATCGTTGTCAGTCCTTCTTTGTAGCGCTGTGGGCTTGAGGGCTCATCCAGACCAGACAGCGTTCGGCCTCCAGGCCAGGCACCTGCAAAGGCTGCCGTCGATCGATACGCACAGTCTCTGGCAAGGCTTGCAGTTCCTCGTCCGGGGCCCGCCCCTTCATCGCCATCCAGACCCCTTGATCAGGGCGCAGCAACTGCCGGGTCCAGTCGGTGAAATCCACCAATGAGGCAAAGGCCCGGGAGGCCACCACATCGAAGTGACCTTTCAGCTGCTCCACCCGGGCGTGCTCCGCGCGCAGATTGGGCAGCTTCAACTCGGCCGCCACCTGGCGGATGAAGGCAGCCTTCTTGCCCACCGTGTCCACGCAGGTCACGGCCACGGTCGGGCACAGGATGGCCAGCACCACCCCGGGCAGCCCGCCGCCACTGCCCACGTCCAGCAGATTGAAGCGGCTGGCCACGGACTGGGCCTGGTCCCAGTCGAGTCCCAGGTGCGCCAACAAGGGCTCGACCACCACCAGGCAGTCGGCCAGATGGTGGCTCAGCATGTCCTGCGGGCTGCGCAGAGCCGTGAGGTTGTAGGTCGCGTTCCAGCGCTGCAGCAGGGCCATGTAGCCGGCCAAGGCGGCCAGCTGTGCGGGCGTTGGCGACAGGCCCACGGAAGCCACCACCGGCGGCACCTGC
>CALAKR010000229.1 GCA_937923225.1 uncultured Aquabacterium sp.
GTCGCAGCCAAGGTGGCCAAGCCCGCGCGCAAGGCGGCTGCCCGTAGCGCGGCCAAGGCCTGATCAGCGGAGCCCCCAGGATGAGCCAAGCACGATGAAGCAGGTGGAGTTCCATCACGGCATGGGCGACAAGCTCGCCTACGCCTGCCGGCTGTTGCGCAAGGCCTATCGCAGCGGTGCGCGCCTGGTCGTCACGGCCGACATGGGCACGCTGCGTCAGCTGGACCGCCAACTGTGGGTGTTCGACGACCAGGAGTTCCTGCCGCATGTGTGCACCGGGGCCGGCCAGGCCTGGCCTCCCCGCTGGAAAGATACCCCCGTGTGGCTGACCGATGCGCCCGAGCAGGCACCCGAAGGCCGCCAGGTGCTGATCAACCTGGGGCAGTCCATTCCTTCGGGCATCGAGCGCTTCGAGCGGTTTTTCGATGTCGTGTCCACCGAGCCGGATGACCGCCAACTGGGCCGCCAGCGCTGGCGTGAGTACGAGGCCAAGGGCTGGACAGTCAAGGCGCATCTGGCGCAGGAGTAAGCCTCGATGAGCCAGCCCCCACGCCCCGCGCCGTCGCATGTGCCGACCCTCACCGAGGTGATCGAGATCCCGGAGGCATTGCCGACGCCGGTGCAGCCGACGCCGGGTGTCGTCGAGGCCTTGGCGTCGGAGCCAGCGTCGACCTGGATGGCGCCGGCAGCAGCCGACAGCGCTCAGCCGGCAGAGGCCGTGGACATCCCCGCGCCGCTTGTAGCCGTTGCCGTGCCCGCCCCGGTGCCATTGGCGGTGCCCCCGGTGATGCCCGTCGTGACGGCGCCGGTAGCAGCACCCGCCGCGCCTGTATCTGTTCCTGAACCCTTGCCCATACCGGCTTCACTGTTGAAGCCCGCGCTGGCACCCGTGCAGCCCTTGTCATCGCCTGCGCCGACGCCTGTGCCCGCGCCGCTGACACCGGCACGCGGCGCTTCCGGCGTGGACGAGGCCGCCATGGCGCAGCGCGTGTTCAGCGAGGTGCAGCGCCAGATCGACGGCATGCTGGAGTACCGCCTGCGCGAGGCACTCACCCCGATCCTGGCGCGCACCGCCGAATCCCTGGTGCGCGAATTGCGACAGGAACTCTCCAAGACCATGCGCGACGTGGTGTCGCGCGCCGTGGCCCAGGAAGTGGCGCGCCAGCGCAGCCGCTCCTGAGCCATCATCCCTTTTACCCACACAAGCAAGAGGCAGACAGACATGAAAGCGAACTTCCCGAACATGGCGCCCCTGGCGCTGGCCCTGGTTGCCGCTGCGGCGACCATGCCTGTGCAGGCCCAGCAGGTCGTTCGCATCGGCCATGTGGGGCCGGTGTCGGGCCCGCAGGCCCACTATGGCCGTGACAACGAGAACGGCGCGCGCATGGCCGTGGACGAGCTCAATGCCCAGGGCGTGACCATCGCCGGCAAGAAGCTGAAGTTCGAGCTGGTGGCCGAAGACGACGCGGCCGACCCCAAGCAGGGCACGGCCGCGGCGCAGAAGCTGTGCGATGCCAAGGTCAACGGCGTGGTTGGCCACCTCAACTCCGGCACCACGCTGCCGGCCTCCAAGGTCTACGCCGGCTGCGGGCTGCCGATGATTTCGCCCTCGGCCACTAACCCGCAACTGACCGCGCTGGGCTACAAGAACGTGTTCCGCCTGCTGGCCAATGACAATTCGCTGGGCGCGGGCCTGGCCGAGCATGCATTCAAGGTGCTCAAGCTCAAGAAGGTGGCCGTGATCGACGACCGCACGGCCTATGGCCAGGGCGTGGCCGAGGTGTTCAAGAACACTGCGCGCAAGCTGGGCATGGAGGTGGTGAGCGAGCAGTACACCAACGACCGCGCCGTGGACTTCACCGCCATCCTCACGGCCATCAAGAGCAAGAAGCCCGAAGGCATTTTCTTTGGCGGCATGGACCCGCAGGCCGGCCCCATGCTGCGCCAGATGCAGCAGTTGGGTCTGACCAAGGCCTACCTGTTCGGCGGTGACGGCATCTGCACCGAGAAGCTGGCGGATCTGGCCAGTGGTGCGCGCACGCTGGGCAACGTGGTGTGCGCCATTGGCGGCCTGCCGGTCGACAAGCTGCCAGGCGGCCAGGATTGGCGCAAGCGCTATGACGCCAAGTTCCCCAAGCAGTTCCAGGTCTACTCGCCCTACACCTATGACGCCACCATGGTGCTGGTAGACGCGATGAAGCGCGCCAACTCCACCGACCCCAAGGTGTACGGCCCCAAGATCGTGGAAGCCAACTACAAGGGCGTGACGGCCCAAGTGCAGTTCGAACCCAATGGTGAACTGAAGAACCCGGCGATGTCGCTGTACACCTACAAGGATGGCAAACGCATCAACGCGAATTGACGCGATAAGCCTGCTACAATGGCGGGCTTCCGGAGAGGTGGATGAGCGGTTTAAGTCGCACGCCTGGAAAGCGTGTGTGGGTTAATAGCCCACCGCGGGTTCGAATCCCGCCCTCTCCGCCATTGCGCTAGTAAAAACGGGCCTTCTGGGCCCGTTTTTTTCATTGCTACCCACCTTCCGGCCCACCGTTGTGAAAACGCTTGAATGAGCCTGGGCTGGGTTAAGAACTCAACCATGCAGAAGCTGGCCGCAAGGAGCTGCGATGTGGGGCCAGTGCTCGTAGCAAATGGCGGGTCGCAGCTTCGTCTAGAGCCGCGGAAGCGGCCACGGTGAGTTGGCGTGGCCGGATTATGGGTTTTTAATGTAGCCACACATCAAAGATGCCGCTGAGCACGACCACAGTTAACCCGGTTTAACCGATTTAGACGGGCTGCGGTCGGGTGCAGGTGCCTGCA
>CALAKR010000230.1 GCA_937923225.1 uncultured Aquabacterium sp.
CCCGCCCGGCAGGCCGTGGGTGCGCTGACCCAGCCAGCTCTGCACCGAAGCCGGCAGGCGCAGCTCGTACAGACCGAACATGGACAGCGCCAGCACCACCATCAGGGCGGCGAAGGCGAGCACCACGTAGGGATGCTGCAGATAGGCCGCCAGGCCCTGGCCCAGCAGGCCGGCCGCCACGCCCAGCAGGGTGTAGACCAGGGCCATGCCCTGCGAATAGCTCAGTGCCAGCGCGAAGCCGCGCGGCCGCTCACCGCCCTGCCCTGCAGCGCCAGCGCCGCCACTCGATGCTCCGCCATGCTGACCGACGATGATCGACGAGAGGATGGGCACCATGGGCAGCACGCAAGGCGTGAGCGACAGCAGCACGCCGGCCAGCAGGAAGGCGGGCAGCACCATCAGCCAGCGTCCGCTGGACAAGGCCTGGCCCAGGGGCTCGGCGTTGGCATTGGCGCCGCCACCCCATGCGACAGGGCTGCCGCCAGCAGAGGTGCCCGGCGTCGTTGACGCGCCCAAACCGGCATCACCGCCACTGCTGCCGAACAAGCCACTGGACGTGGATTCGCCCCCGAACAGGCCGCTGCCCCGGCGGGCAGGCGGGGCCTGCGGCGGCACATAGGTCACGGCCGTCACCTGCCCCTGGGCATCGCGGGTGAGTTGCCAGTGGCGCGTCTGCGGCGGGTAGCACAGCCCGGCATCGGCGCAGCCCTGGTAGACCACCACGAGGGTCTGCGGCGGGACGGCATCAGCACCTTGGGCCGGGGGCGGCAGCGCAGGCAGTGCCAGCGTCGCTGCCACATCGTGGTGATAGACCTCCATCACCTTGTCGAAGGTGGGATCGTGCTTGCGCTCGCCTTCGGGCGTGGTCAGCGCCAGGGGCACGGGGGGCGTGCCATCGATGCGCGCCTCAAGGCGCTCACGGTACAGGTAGGTGCCCTGGGCCACCTTGAAGTCGACGGCCACCTGCCCGGGCTGCGTGACACGCGCCTGCACCTGAAAGGCCTGGTCGACGGGCATGAAGTCCTGCGCACGCGCCACGCCCGAGGGCAGCAGCCCCAGCAGCGCCAGCGGCAGGAAGACGAACAACGACCTCAGGATTGTTGATTTCATACAGCGATTTTGCGCCCGGCGCCCTTATCCTTGCATTGGACCGTGCCCGGCACGATCGTTCCCTTCTCTGCGCACCGCGACCACAGGAGCCCCCGCATGAAAGCACAGAACATCCTGGAGACCATCGGCCAGACGCCGCACATCCGCATCAATCGCCTGCTCGGCAATGCCGACGTGTGGATCAAGGCCGAACGGGCCAACCCCGGCGGCTCCATCAAGGACCGCATCGCGTTGGCCATGGTGGAAGATGCCGAGCGGCAAGGCCTGCTCAAGGCCGGCGGCACCATTGTCGAGCCCACCTCGGGCAACACGGGCATCGGCCTGGCCATGGTGGCCGCCGTCAAGGGCTACAAGTTGATCCTGGTCATGCCCGAGAGCATGTCGATCGAACGCCGCCGCCTGATGCTGGCCTACGGCGCCAGCTTCGACCTGACCCCGCGCGAGAAGGGCATGAAGGGCGCCATCGCCCGCGCCCAGGAGATCGTGGCCGAGACCGGCGGCGCCTGGATGCCGCAGCAGTTCGACAACCCGGCCAACATCGCCGTGCATGAACAAACCACAGCCCAGGAGATCCTGAACGATTTCCCCGAGGGGCTCGATGCGCTGATCACCGGCGTGGGCACGGGCGGCCACATCACCGGCTGCGCGCGCGTGCTCAAGAAGGCGTGGCCGCAGCTCAAGGTGTTCGCGGTGGAGCCCGCCGCATCGCCCGTGATTTCCGGCGGCTCACCGGCGCCCCACCCCATCCAGGGCATCGGCGCGGGCTTCGTGCCCGGCAACCTGGACACCGCCCTGCTGGACGGCACCATCCAGGTCGATGCCGAGGCCTCGCGCGAGATGGCGCGCCGCGCGGCGCGTGAAGAGGGGCTGCTGGTGGGGATCTCGTCAGGTGCCACGCTGCAGGCCATTGCCCAAAAGCTGCCCGAACTGGGCCCCCAGGCCCGGGTACTGGGCTTCTGCTACGACACGGGCGAGCGCTACCTGTCGGTCGACGGCTTCCTGCCGGCTTGAAGCCGAAGCAGCCGCCCATGCCAGCCGTCCGTGCCAGGCGGTCGGCTGGGCCTCAACACATCAGCCCACGAAGCGCCAGTTCAGGGTCTCGCCGCCGCGCAGGGGCTTGATCTCGGTTTCGCCGAAGGGCAGGGCCTCGGGCACCGTCCAGGCTTCGCGGCGCAGGGTGACGCGCTCGGTGTTGCGAGGCAGCCCGTAATAGTCAGGGCCGTAGAAGCTGGCGAAGGCTTCGAGCTTGTCCAGCGCCCCCACGGCTTCGAAGGCCTCGGCGTACAACTCCAGCGCCAGCGGTGCGGTGTAGCAGCCGGCGCAGCCGCTGGCGTGCTCCTTCAGGTGCGCCGCGTGCGGTGCGCTGTCCGTGCCCAGGAAGAACTTGGCATCGCCGCTGGTGGCGGCCTGCACCAGGGCCACGCGGTGCTCCTCGCGCTTGAGGATGGGCAGGCAGTAGTAGTGCGGGCGCACGCCACCCATGAAGATGGCGTTGCGGTTGTAGAGCAAGTGCTGCGGCGTGATCGTGGCGCCCACGAAGCGGTCGGCCTCCAGCACGTACTGCGCGGCATCCTTCGTGGTGATGTGCTCGAACACGATCTTCAGCTCGGGGAAGTCACGGCGCAGAGGGATCAGCTTGTCGTCGATGAAGGCCTTCTCGCGGTCGAACACGTCCACGTCGCCATCGGTCACCTCGCCGTGCACGCACAGCACCAGGCCTTCGCGCTGCATGGCGTCGAGCGTCTTGTAGGTGAGCTTGAGGTCGGTCACGCCGGCATCGCTGTTGGTGGTGGCGCCCGCAGGGTAGAGCTTGAAGGCGACCACGCCGGCCTCGCGGGCGCGGGCCACCTCGTCGGCCGGGGTGTTGTTGGTCAGGTAGAGCACCATCAGGGGCTCGAAGGACACGCCCGCGGGCACGGCGGCCAGGATGCGCTCGCGGTAGGCCACGGCCTGCGCAGCCGTGGTCACGGGCGGGCGCAGGTTGGGCATGATGATGGCGCGCGCGAACTGGCGCGCCGTGGCCGGCACCACCGCGTGCATGGCCGCGCCGTCGCGCACGTGCAGGTGCCAGTCATCCGGGCGGGTCAGGGTCAGCTCAGTGCCGGCTTGGGGGGCGGTGGTCGCGTTCATGGGCTCAATTGTCGCCGGAGTTGGCCGCCCCACGATGGACAGGCCATCACCTGCTGCCCATAATGACCCGCTCCAGCGCCCCGTGGCGCAGCTTCAGAGCCTCCCACCATGCACATCTCTTCCCGGGCCGTTCGCGGCGCTCTCGTGTTGTCGGTCGCCAGCCTGCTGGGCGCCTGCTCGTACATGCCCCAACTGTCGCCCAAGCTGCAGGCACTGGGCGGTGGCGCACAACCCGAGTTCCAGGAAGTGATGGCCCCGATCAAGGTGCGCTCGCACGTGCTGTTCGCCGTCACGCAGGACAACCAGCTGATCAGCTTCAACGCCAGCTCGCCGGGCGAGCTGATCAGCAAGATCCGGCTGGACGGTCTCCAGGCCGGCGAGCGCCTGCTGGGCATCGATTTCCGCGTGTTCCGCGGCGAGCTGTTCGGGCTGAGCAACCAGGGCCGACTGATGCGTATTCACCTGGCAGCGGGCACCGTCACCCCTGTCGGCGCGCCCGTGGCCCTGCCCAAGGGCGAGAACTTCGGCATCGACTTCAACCCCACGGTGGACCGCGTGCGCGTGGTCAATGAGCAAGGCGCCAACCTGCGCCTGCACCCCGAGACCGGCGCCGTCATCGATTTCGATCCGGCCACCCCTGGTGTGCAGCACGACAAGCCCCTGGCCTACCAGCCTGGCGATCTGCTGGCCGGCAACACACCCACCATCGTCGCCGCGGGCTACACCTACGACAAGACCGACGAGAAGATCACGACCGAGTACGCCATCGATGCGCGCCTGAACTACCTGGTGATCCAGGGCTCGACGGGCACGGCCAAGCCCTTCATCTCGCCCAACACGGGCCTGCTGCAGGCCGTGGGGCCGCTGCGCATCGACAACTTCGACAAGGCCTCCTTCGACATCGCCGACATCGACAACGCCGCCTACCTGGTCACCACCCGCCTGGGCCGCCGCGATTCGCGCCTGTACGAGGTCAACCTCAACAGCGGCCAGGCCCGCCTGATCGGCGCGGTCGCGTCAGACCAGCCCATCGTCGGCATCGCCATCGAGCCCTGATCCCCTAGCGCCCCCCCTACACCCCTAACCATAGGGCCCTAGCCTTGGGGACGGCCTCCCTAGGCCTGGGGCCCACCTTGGGGGGCATGGCGCCTGCAGCCTCCCCAAGCCTAGGGGACAAGGCCTTGAGCGCCTTGTCCGGCATTCATAACCTCCGGTCCGCGTGTGCTTCCGAACGTTCGGTGTCACGCGATTTCACCCACCCGACCGGAGGCTCACATGCAACCCATTCGTCCTCAAGGACAGCCCTTCACGCCGCGTGCCCTGCACGCCGCCTGCGCCCTCTCGCTGCTCGCACTGGGCACCGCCCACACAGGCGCCCAGGCCCAGACCGCCCCCGCCATCCGCATCGAGACCGTCTCGAGCGATGCCGGCCAGACCGTGGTGCGCATCAGCGTGCCCAAGCCCGAACTGCAAAACGTCGAGACCCGCCACGGCGTGTTCCAGCGCTTCGTGCAGCGCGGCGGCGCCAACACCGCCATCGCCGACAGCCGCGAAGTAGGCTTTGCCGAACTGCCCATCACCGGCTTCTCGGCCCTGCTGCCGGTCGATGGCGATGGCGCCACGCTCAACATCCAGCCCGAAGGCAGCCCGACCGAAGTCCAGGCCCGCCTCTACCCCATCCAGCCGCCCGATGCGACGCCGTTGAGCGCCAAGCTGGACAACACCGAGTTCACCTACGACCCGGACCGCTACGCCAAGGGCGCCAAGGGCCCCGGCCAGAGCCTGGGTGAGCTGCCCGTGTTCCGCGGCGATTCGAACGTGCAGGGCTATCGCCTGGCGCCCTATGGCTACGCGCCGGATCGCCAGGTCATCACCTACTACCCCAGCTACCTGGTCACCATCAAGCACGCGGGCCGCTGCTTCGCGTATGACCGCCTGCAGCTCAAGGGCGTGGTGGGCAGCACGCGCAAGGTGGGCTTCGACCCCATCGACCAGCGCATCGAAGCCCTGCCCCTGCCGGCCACGCAGTTCGCCGTCAACAAGGACCTGCTGACCAAGCTGCGCTGCGCGCCCCCGCTGCAGATCGACCCGGCCATCTTCGGCGCGCGCTACCTGATCGTCACGCACCCCAACTTCCTGGCCGCGGCCAACACGCTCAAGGCCCACAAGCAGGCGCTGGGCATCAGCACCCGCGTGGTCACCACGGCGCAGATCACCGGCGGCCCCGCCATCGCCAACAAGACGCAGATCCGCAACTGGATCGCCAACTACTACAACACGCACCTGGTGCGCCCGAAGTGGGTGCTGTTCGTCGGTGATTCGGAGTTCCTGCCCACCAGCTACGACCAGAACAACAGCTGGGACAACGCCCTGAACGCCGGTGACATGTGGTACGGCCAGTTCCTGCCCGGCGCCACGGCCACCACCATCCCGCCCTTCGGCATCGGCCGCTTCCCGGTGGACACGCTGGCCCAGGCCAACACCATCGTCTCCAAGGTGATGGCCTTCGAGAACAGCCCGCCGGCCAACCCGCTGTTCGGCCAGGACTACTACAGCCGCCTGACCTTCGCCTCCTACTTCCAGACGCGCCAGAACGGCGACCACACCCCCACGCGCGACAAGCGCTGGTTCGTGGAGACCTCCGAGATCGTTCGGGACCACGCCGTGGGCAAGGGCTACAACGTGGCCCGCCTGTACAACGCCGATGGCGATGCCAATCCGCTGTTCTACAACGGCGGTGCGTCCATCCCCGCGGCGCTGAAGAAGCCCACCTTCGCGTGGGATGCCGACAGCGCCGACATCGTGGCCGCCGTGAACCAGGGCACCTCCATCCTCTACCACCGTGACCACGGCTGGTGGAACGGCTGGGG
>CALAKR010000231.1 GCA_937923225.1 uncultured Aquabacterium sp.
ACAAGGGCTTCATCGACTACGCGGGGGTGTGAGGCGCACCACCCTTCAGCTCTTCAGGCCACGCAGCAGCGCCTCATGAAACTCCTTGGGCGATTCGACCTGGGGTGAGTGGCCCAGCGCCGGGAACTCCACCAACTGGGCGCCCGGGATCGCTTTGGCCGCGGCGCGGCCCAGCGCGGGGTAGTTGCCCAGCTTGTCGGCGATGGCCTTGGGCGCGCGTGCGGCGCCTGGTGCTGTGCGGTCCTTGCCGCCGATCAGCAGCAGGGTGGGCACCTTGAGCTGCGCGAACTCGTGCACCACGGGCTGGGTGAACACCATGTCGGAGGTCTGGGCCTGGTTCCAGGCCACGCTCTCGCGGCCAGGGCCAGCGTACAGGCCGGCCTGCATGTGCACCCAGCGGTCGTACTCGGGCTTCCACAGGCCGTTGTAGTAGAAGCGCAGCTGGTAGGCCTTGATGCCCTCGAAGCTGGTCTTGAGCTCGCCCTGGTAGAGCTGGTCGATGGTGGCGTAGGGCACGCCCGCGGCCTGCCAGTCTTCCAGGCCAATGGGGTTGACCATCACCAGCTGCGACACGGCCTGCGGATGGTTCAGGGCGAAGCGTGTGGCCAGCATGCCGCCCATGGAGTGGCCGATCACGGTGGCCTGCTGGATGCCCAGCGATTGCAGCAGCGCGTGCGTGTTGGCCGCGAGCTGCCCGAAGCTGAACTGGTAGCCCTTGGGCTTGCTGGAGGCGCAGAAGCCGATCTGGTCCGGCGCGATCACGCGCCAGCCCTGCTCACTGAGCACGCGGATGGTCTCCTGCCAGGTGGCGCCGCAGAAGTTCTTGCCATGCAGCAGCACGGCGGTGCGGCCGTTGGCCTTGCCCTTGGGGGCGATGTCCATGTAGGCCATCTCCAGCGCCTGCTGCTGCGAGTTGAGCTTGAAGCGCTGGATGGGGTGAGGGTAGTCGAAGCCTTCGAGCTGCGCGCCGTAGGTGGGCGCGGGCGCTGCGGCAGTGGCCTGGGTGGTGGCCTGCGTAGTGGCCTGCGTAGTGGCGGCCGTGGCAGTCGGTTGGGCGGCGTAGGCACAGGGCAGGGTCAGGGCGGCCAGGGTCAGGCCGGCGGCGACAGGCTTCATCAGCAACTCCGTTGTCGGGGTGGGTGTGCGGCCGTGTCATCGTGTGGCGCGGCCTTGGTGGCCTGGTTCGTTCAGATATGAACGGAAAAGTTCGCCGCTCGGGGCATTGCTGCGTGTGGCAGACAAGGCCCTGTCCTGTTGCCCGAGCTCAGTGTCCGGTCACCCGCAGCCACAACAGCAGCAACACGGTCAGTGCCAGGGCCGCGCTGAGCACCTTCCAGAACACCACCGGGTGCCGTTCGATGAGGGCGGGCGCCCGGCGCGGCTGGTACTGCAGGCCGGGATCGTGCAGATCGTGGATGAACTCGGACAGCGCTTCCTGCCGCTTGTGCGCTTGGGGGTGCAAGGCGCGCCGCAGCACGGCGTCGAGCCAGGCAGGCAGTTCGGGCCGGTGTTCGCGCAGCGGGGTGTAGTGCAGCCGGGCTACGTCGCGCTCGGTGCGCACGCGCGTGACCTGCAGGCCATAGGGCAGCTGGCCCGTCAGCATCTGGTAGGTGAGCACGGCCAGCGCGAACAGGTCGGAGGCGGCGCTGCCGCCCTGGCCCGTGAAGTACTCGGGCGCGGTGTACTGCAGTGTGCCGACCAGTTCATCAGGGCGTGGTGTGTTGCTGCCCTCGGCCAGGCCGGCCACGTGCACCGCGCCGAAGTCGATGATCTTGACGGTGCCGGTGGCGTCGATCATCACGTTCTCGGGGCGCAGGTCCTGGTGCAGCATCTCCTTGCGGTGGAAGGCCTGCAGGCCGCGCGCGATCTGCTCGGTGATGCGGCGCACGGCGTCCAGGCTGGGCGCGGGGTGGTCGGTCATCCACTGGGCCAGGGTGTGGCCCTCGATGTGCTCCATGGCCACGAACAGGTGCTGGCGCGGGCGCTCGATGGCGCAGGGCTTGAGCACATGGGCGCTGTCGATGCGGCGGGCCACCCACTCTTCCAGCAGGAAGCGGTCGAGCCAGGCGGGCTGCTCGCGCAGGTCCACCGCCGGGGTCTTGAGCACGACCTGCTGGCCGGTGGCCTCGTCCAGCGCCAGGTGCACATGGCTGCGGGCGCTGGCGTGAAGTTCGCGCACGATGGTGTAGCCCTCGAAGCGCATGCGCGGCTGCAGGGGGGGCGGCAGGGCCAGGCCCTCGCGCTGCACGGGCAGTTCGCGGGCCTCGGGTTCGGGCAGGGTGTCGATGCGCACCAGCTGCACGGTCAGGTTGTCCTGGCTGCCGCGTGCGAGCGCGGTGTCGACCAGGCCCGCTGCCGCGGCATCGAGATCGTCGCCATGGGTGCGCAGCGCCTGGTGCACGGCGGTAGCATCGAGGTGCTCGTAGGCGCCGTCGCTGGCCAGCAGGTAGACCTCGCCGGGCGCCAGCGGCCAGTGGCGGTAGTCGATCTCGATGGAAGGGCCCATGCCCAGCGCGCGGGCCAGGTAGGTCTCCACGGACGAGGCGTGGAGGCGGTGATCCTCGGTGAGCTGCTCCAGCGCCTGGGCGTGCAGGCGGTACACGCGCGTGTCGCCCACGTGCAGCAGGTGCGCCTCGCGGCCTTTCAGGATCAAGGCGCTGAAGGTGCAGACGTAGCCCCGGTCCGGGTCGAAGCGGGCATCGCTGCGGCGCGTCTGCGCGTGCAGCCAGGCGTTGGTGGCCTCCAGCACGCGCTGCGCGGAGCGGCGCACTGTCCAGGCCTCGGAGGTGTCGTGGTAATCATCCAGGAAG
>CALAKR010000232.1 GCA_937923225.1 uncultured Aquabacterium sp.
GTCAGTGCGAAAACACTGCCCTCGCCCACGAAGCAAGGGGGCCTGAAAGCCCCCTTGTTTCATCAGGCCTGGCCCTTGGCTGCGGCCACCGTGGCGGCCACTTCAGCAGCGAAGTCGTCCTGCTTCTTCTCGATGCCTTCGCCCACGACGAACATTGTGAAGCCCTTGGCGGTCGTGTTGGTCGACTTCAGGTACTGCTCGACGGTCTGCTTGCCGTCGGCGGCCTTCACGAAGACCTGGTTCAGCAGCGAGACTTCCTTCAGGTACTTCTGAACGGCGCCTTCGATCATCTTGGCGGCGATGTCGGCGGGCTTGCCGGCTTCAGCGGCCTTGGCCGTGGCGACGCTGCGCTCGGTCTCGATCAGGGCGGCGGGCACGTCGGCCGAGGACAGCGACACGGGCTTCATGGCGGCGATGTGCATGGCCACGTCCTTGGCAGCAACGGCGTCACCGTCGAACTCCACCACGACACCGATGCGGGCGCCGTGCAGGTAGGCGGCCAGATTGCCACCACCAGCGTAGCGCTGGAAGCGACGGATGGACATGTTCTCGCCGATCTTGCCGATCAGGCCCTTGCGCACTTCTTCGACCGTGGGGCCGAAACCGTCTTGCGACAGGGGCAGCTCGCCGATGGCGGCCACGTCAGCGGGGTTGTTCTTGGCGATCAGCTCGGCCACGGACTTGCCGAAAGCCAGGAAGGAATCGTTCTTCGACACGAAGTCGGTTTCGCAGTTGATCTCGACCAGGGCGCCGGTGGCACCGTCGACATAGGCGGAAACCACGCCTTCGGCGGTCACGCGGGAAGCGGCCTTGGAGGCCTTGCTGCCCAGCTTGACGCGCAGGATTTCTTCAGCCTTGGCGAAGTCGCCTTCGGCTTCGGTCAGGGCCTTCTTGCACTCCATCATGGGAGCGTCGGTCTTGGCGCGCAGGTCGGCAACCATGCTGGCGGTGATGGCGGGCATATGCGTTCTCCGTAGGGGTTCTAGGCGCGGCGGCGCCGTTGTCACCGCCGCGTCACATCAGAATCAGTTTGAAAAAAAGGGGCTGAATCAGCCCCTTCGGATCCGGTCCGAAGACCTGGACGTGAAGCTCAGGCGGCTTCGTTGACTTCGACGAATTCGTCGTCGCCGGCAGCGGCCGTTTGAACGATGTCGTTCACAGCGTTGGCCTTGCCTTCCAGCACTGCGTCAGCCACGGCCTTGGCGTACAGCGCCACGGCCTTGGACGAGTCGTCGTTGCCGGGGATGACGTAGTCGATGCCTTCGGGCGAGTGGTTGGTGTCGACCACGGCGATCTTGTGGTAACCGACGTCGATCACGAACAGGGCGTCAGGCAGAGCAGCCATGTCCTGGATGCCGCCGATGTCCTTTTCCAGCTTGGCCAGCTCGCGTTGGAACAGCAGGCCTTCCTTCTTCTTCAGGTTGTCCAGACCGGCTTCGACCTGAACCTGGGCGTCCTTCAGCTTCTTGATGGAACCCTTGACCGTCTTGAAGTTGGTCAGCATGCCGCCCAGCCAGCGCTGGTTCACGAAGGGCACGCCGGCGCGCTGGGCTTCAGCGGCGACGACATCACGGGCTTGGCGCTTGGTGCCGATCATCAGCACGGTGCCGCGGCGGGCGGACAGCTGCTTGATGAACTTCAGAGCATCCTCGAACGCGGGTTGCGTCTTCTCGAGGTTGATGATGTGGATCTTGTTGCGATGGCCGAAGATGTACGGGGCCATCTTGGGGTTCCAGAAGCGGGTTTGGTGACCGAAGTGGACACCGGCTTCCAGCATTTCGCGCATGGATACGGGCATGAGAGTGCTCCAGAGGTTGGGTCTGGAAACCGCCGCAGATCACAAAAACCTTTGATGAATCAAAAGCTTGCGACACCTTGGTTGGGCGATTTCGTGATTACGTTTGCCGACCTATTTCGGACAAACCCCGACATTCTAGCACGACTCTCACACCCCTCCGGGCTCAACTCCTGCGACGGACACTCTTTCGGCTGGGCGCCTTCTTGCCCGCCGGCTTGGCGCCGCCCTGCTGAGCGCGCTGCTCCGCACGCAGCGATGGGGCTGCGCCCTTCTTGCTGCCGCGGCCAGCCGACTTGCCGCCACGCTTGACCTCACGGTCGCGCCGCTGCACCTCGGCCAGTTGGGCCTGCGCCGATTCGAAGCCCTCGCCGCTGTCGCGGGCGCCATCGCGCGGGCCACCGCGGCGCTTGCTGCGCCCCGTGGCTTCACCCAAGGGCCCCTGCCCTTCTCTCACAATGCGGAAATCGATCTTGCGGCTGTCCAGGTCCACGCGGCTGACCTGCACGCGCACGCGGTCACCCACGCTGTAGCGCACACCAGTGCGCTCGCCACGCAACTCCTGGCGAGCCTCGTCGAACTTGAAGTAATCGCCGCCCAGTTCGGTGATGTGGATCAGTCCCTCCACATACAGCCCATCGAGTTGCACGAACAGGCCGAAGCTGGTCACCGTGCTCACGGTGCCGCCGTAATCTTCGCCCAGGCGCTCGCGCATGAACATGCACTTGAGCCAGGCCTCGACATCGCGGGAGGCCTCGTCGGCACGACGCTCATTGGCGCTGCAGTGCACACCGGCCACTTCCCAGGCCACACTCTCTTCCGCCGACATCTTGATCTTGGCGCGCTTGGCGGGTGGCTTGGGCAGGGTCGCGCCCGGCTTGCCCTTCTTGAAGTTGCCCACCGAGGACACCACCGGCGGCAGGATCAGGCCATAGCGCCCGGTGTTCAGCAAGGCCTTGATGACGCGGTGCACCAGCAGATCCGGATAGCGGCGGATCGGGCTGGTGAAGTGGGTGTAGGCCTCGTAGGCCAGGCCGAAGTGCCCGCTGTTGATCGGGGTGTAGATGGCCTGCTGCATCGAGCGCAGCAGCATCGTGTGGATCTGCAGCGCGTCCGGGCGCTCCTTGGTGGCCTGCGCGATGGCCTGGAACTCGGCCGGCGTGGGCTCTTCACCCAGGCTCAAGCCCAGGCCCAGCGCCTTGAGGTAGTTCTTGAGCGTCTGGCGCTTTTCGGGCGTGGGGCCTTCGTGCACGCGGTACAGCGCGGGGTGCTTGCCCTTCTCGATGAACTCCGCCGAACAGACGTTGGCCGCCAGCATGCACTCCTCGATCAGGCGGTGCGCCTCGGTGCGCGTGCGCGGCACGATCTTGGCGATGCGCCCGTTGTCGTCGCAGACGATCTGCGTCTCGGTGGTATCGAAATCGACCGCGCCGCGCACACCGCGTCCCTTGAGCAGGGCCCGGTACACATCATGGAGGTTCAACAGGTGCGGCACCAAGTCGGCACGGCGTTGCGCTTCGGGGCCGCGGGTGTTGCCGATGATGGCCGCCACCTCGTTGTAGGTGAAGCGCGCATGCGAGCAGATCACCGCCGGGAAGAACTGGTAGGCGTGGATCTCGCCCTCGGCCGTGATCAGCATGTCGCAGACCATGGACAGGCGGTCGACCTCGGGATTGAGCGAGCACAGGCCGTTGGAGAGCTTCTCCGGCAGCATGGGGATCACGCGGCGCGGGAAGTAGACGGAGGTGGCACGCTCGTACGCTTCGCGGTCCAGCGGCTCGCCAGGCTTGACGTAGTGGCTCACGTCAGCAATGGCCACCAACACGCGCCAGCCATTGGGCTTCTTGCTGCGCCCCACCGCGGCGGGCTCGCAATACACGGCAT
>CALAKR010000233.1 GCA_937923225.1 uncultured Aquabacterium sp.
CCTGTACTGGGTGCAATCGCGCGGCCTGCTGACCGATGGCCACGTGCGCAACCTGGAGGACCTGGTCAACCCGGCGCGCTGCACCGAGGGCTCGCCGCTGTACAACCAGTACTACACGCTGCATGCGCCGGTGCGCCCGGCCCTGGGCTCGCCCGACCAGCCCGCCGTGTTCCCTGATCTGAACCGCAAGGGCGATGTCTTCCGCGTCTACAAGGCCAAGAAGAAAAACATCTTCGACACCACGGCGGACGCGCGCAACCTCTTCGTCGAGCGCCACAAGTACTTCGTGAGCATGCCCGGCGACAACGACCACTACTACTGGGACTACCAGAAGCTGCGCCGTGAGTTCGGGCCCGAGATCGGTGCGCCGGGCCCCATTGGGTTGCCCGCTTCGCCCCACCCGTGGTGCGCCAAGTCGCCGTCCGACATCTCGAATCTGGTCCAGTACTTGCTGACGCTGTGACCGTGTTTTCTCCTCAGGCGTTGCACAACGTTCTGTTCGCCGCCGGATGCCCTCCGGCGGCTTTTTCCTTGCTGACAGGGCTGCCGTACCCGCGCCGACTGCGGAGGAGCCGATGAGCCGATCCGCGCGCGAAGGCGTCTGGCTGGGGCTGGGCGGTGCCACGCTGGCCGTGCTGGTGAGCACCTTGGCCTGGTGGGCAGGCTGGCGGGGTGACGACGGTGCGACCGTGGCACCATCGCCCACCGGCACCGCCGCATCGGCCACGACCACGCCAATCGTGGCGCCCTCTGCAGTGCCAGCCCCGGCGCAGGCCAGCGTCGCCTCGGCCGTGTCCCCCGCCGGCCTGATGGCCGACTACCGCGACAGCGGCGGGCGCTCCCACGCCAAACACGCGGGCAAGCGCCTGAGCCTGCAGGGCGCCGTGGTGTCGGTGGAGTCGGGCGAGAACGGCCTGGTGATGGTCAGCCTGGACGCCGGCCCCGACCTGCCACCCGCGCGGGCCGTGATCGCGGACAGCGATGCGGCGCGTGTCCGCGAATGGCAGGCGGGCAGGGCGGTGGTGCTCGATTGCGCGAACCAGGGCCTGTTGATGGGCGAGCCTTTGCTGGCAGACTGCAGGGAGGTGAAAGATTGACGTAAAGGGTTCCCATGCAAGGCGATGTCGCATCGACCATCCTGCTGCCGGCCGTGCTGGCGTTCATCATGTTCTCGCTGGGCCTGGGGCTCACGGTGGCGGATTTCCGCCGCATCGTGCAGCAACCCCGCGCCTTGCTCGTGGGCGTGCTGTGCCACTTCGTGCTGCTGCCCCTGGTGTGCTTCGGCATGCTCAAGCTCGTCGGCCTGACCGGCGCCTTCGCCGTGGGCTTCATGATCCTGGCGGCCTGCCCCACGGGCAGCACTTCGAACCTGCTGACCTACCTGGCCCGCGGCGACGTGGCGCTGGCGCTGAGCTTCACGGCCGTGGCCAGCGTGCTGACCATCTTCACGCTGCCCTTCATCGTGGCCTGGTCGCTGGCTTACTTCAGCGGCGCCGAGCAGGCGGTGGATGTGCCCGTGGGCATGATGATGGTGCAGGTCTTCCTGATGATGGGCCTGCCCGTGGCACTGGGCATGGCGCTGCGCGGCTGGCGCGAACCGCTGGCACTGCGCCTGGAGCCCAAGTTCACCAAGGTGGCCACGGTGCTGTTCGTGCTGGTGGTGATCGCGGCCATTGCCAAGAACTGGGCCATGGCCAAGTCGGCCTTCCCCACGCTGGCACCGCTGGCCCTGGGCCTGAACGTCACCATGCTGGCCTGCGGCTTCGCGGTGGCCTGGTTCTCGCGCCTGTCGCGCCGCCAGAGCGTGACGCTGGGCATCGAGACGGCGGTGCAGAACGCCACGCTGGCGCTGGTGATCGCCAGCACGGTGCTCAAGGACAGCAACATGGCCATCCCCGGTGCGGTGTACGGCATCGTGATGTACGTGGGCGGCCTGGCCTTCGCGCTGATGATGCGCCGGTTCACGGCCGAGCGTTGAGCCTGGCGCGCCCGCCCGCATTCACCGCTGCTTTCAAGTTCGCGCGCGGTTGGTCGATAGCTGGGATAGAGTCTGCCCACCCTATCCGCACACCCATCGACCACCATGCGCTACGTACTGCGTGATGCCGCCGGAAAGATCGTCAGCCTGCACCTGGAACCGGTGCCGGGTGCGGAGCCCCTGCCGCGCGACCACCCCGAGGTGAAGGCTTTCCTGGCCATGGACGACGACGAGAAATCCTTCGCCGGCCTGGACGCCAACCTGGTGCGGGTGCTGGAGGATCTGATCGACGTGCTGATCGAGCGCAACGTGCTGCGCATCACCGACCTGCCGGCCGAGGCGCAGCAAAAGCTGTTCGATCGCAAGCATTTCCGCAGCCGCGTGCAGAAGAAATCGCTGCAGTTGTTCGGCAGTGAGTTCAGCGGCGAGTTCGGCGAGTTCGGCGGGGCGCCGTCGCCCTCGCAGGGCGTGCTGCCCGATGTGACGGGCCTGCTGCCGCCGGACGACGACGTGCCCAAGCTGTGAGCATCGGAGCGCGCTGGTTCAGCCCACTGGTCAACGCACGGCGCTGGCCCGCTTCTGGCCACTGGCCGCAATCTCCCGGCTGATCAACTTCGCCTCGCGCGCGATCTCGCGCAGCATGCCGGTGGGCGACACATAGAAGCCGCACAGGTGCAGGCCTTCGGGCAGGCCCGGCTGCGGGCTGGGCACCTGCTTGTCGGGCAGCGGGATCTGGCCGCCCTCCAGCCATTGGCCTACCTGCGAGCGGTAGCCCGTGGCCAGCACGATGGCGTCGAACGCCTTGGTGCGCCCGTCGGTGAAGACGACGCCCTCGGGCGTGAAGCGCTCGATGCCCGGGAACACGCCCACCTCGCCGCGCTTGACCAGATCGATGGTGCCGATGTCGATGAAGGGCACCTTGCCCTCCCGCCGCACCTGTGCCACGGGGCCTAGCCTGGGGCGGGGCAGGCCGTAGCGGGTGAGGTCGCCCATCAGCAGCCGCGTGGTCGGCGCGTTGACGGCATCGGCCAGCCAGGCCGGCCATGAGCGCTGCAGGATGCCCACGGTGAGGAAGGGCGTACCCATCACCTCGCGCGGGATCACGTTGACGGGGCTGCGCACGGCCAGGCTGGGTTTGGCCTGGTGCTCCCACAGGTCGATGGCGATCTCGCCGCCGGAGTTGCCCAGGCCCACCACCAGCACCTCCTTGCCGGCCCAGCGCGCGCCGTTCTTGTAGTGCGCGCTGTGCACGATCTCGCCCTTGTACTGGTCCTGCCCCGGCCAGTGGGGCAAGTGGGGATCATGGTTCACGCCGGTGGCCAGCACCAGGTGATGGGTGCGGTAGCGGGTGTCGTGCGTGTCGACCTCCCAGCAGGGCTGGCCGCTCTGTGTGCCTTCACCGCTGAACACGCGCCGCGCCGACACCACCTGCTCGTGAAAGCGCGGGCTGATCTGGAAGTGCTTTGCGTAGCCCTGCAGGTAGTCGACCACCTGCTGGCGCGAGGGGTAGCGCGGGTAGTCATGCGGGAAGGGCAGGTAGGGCAGTTCGGAATGCGCCTTGTCGGTGTGCAGGTGCAGGCGCTCGTAGTGGCGCATCCACGAGTGGCCGACGTCGCCCGTCTGCTCGATGATCTCGAAGGGCAGCCACAGGCGGCGCAGGCAGGCGGCCACGGCCAGGCCGGCGGGCCCGGCGCCCACGATCAATGTTGGTGTGAAGGGGGCCTGGCGCAGCGGGCCGGGCGTGCCATCGGTTGTGTGGGTGGTGGGCAGCGCGCTCATCGGGTCAGCACCTCCTGCGCGGCGCGCTCACCGGAGCGCACGGCGCCTTCCATATAGCCTGTCCAGATGGTGGCGGTTTCGGTGCCGGCCCAGTGCACGCGGCCGGTGGGCGGGCGCAAGGTGCTGCCATAGGCGGTGAGTACGCCGGGCGGGAAATGCCCGGTGGGCCCGCCGCCGCTGAAGTTCTCGGCCTGCCAGTTCATCTCCAGGTAGCCGATGGGCGAAGCGGCCTTGGCGCCGAAGTAGGCGGTGAAGGCCTCAATCACCTTGCGCTTGCGCACGACCGGCGTCATCAGCAGGGCCTCGCGCGCGTCCTGCCCGTCAATGAAGCCCATCAACGCGCCGGGGGCGCCAGGCTCGGGCGGGGTGTTGTCGAAGGTGACGCGGGTGATGAAGTTGTCGCTGGTGACCTGGCCGTTGAGGCCGTCGTCCCGCCAGAAGGGGCGGTCGTACAGGCAGTGCACCTTCCAGATCGAGCCCATGGGCACGCGCTGCGCCATCTGCAGGCGCAGCTGGATGGGACCGTCCAGCGGGGCCAGGCTCAGGCGCGAGGCCATCCACGGCGACATGGCCACC